>LIUJ01000292.1:4663-7408 GCA_001462255.1 Fibrobacteria bacterium GUT77
TCGAGCGGAGTCGAGATGCGGTCGTCGAGCGGAGTCGGGACGGCGTTGAGTGGGATCAATATCATCAACAAAACGGTACGGATAAGATTCAATATATAGGGGCCGCTTTCGATGCCGTTAATTCCTCGGCGAATCGGCAAATACAAAAATTTTTCATCAACGACGCGGAAAAGGCGATTGTCACGCTACGGAAAACGGTAGAGAGCGGCGACGCGAAACTGTTCACGATAACGGCACACGCCATGAAGTCGGCGTTGGCTAATGTGGGCGAAGCGGAGGCGTCCGCCGTCGCGGCGGCGTTGGAAGACGTTGGGCGGAGCGGGGATATGGAGTTTATCTCGGCGAATATCGGGGGATTTATAGAAACCTTGGAATCGTTGATTGAGAAATTCGGCGGCGGTGGGGCGGACAATGCGAATGACGACGGCGACGGCGTTACGGAAGACACGGATTATCTTATGGCGCAGTTGCGAATCATAAAATCAGCCTGCGAAAACTACGACGACGATACGGCGTACGCCGTCCTTGACAACTTGAAAGGAAGACGCTGGAAACGGTCAACGGAAAAATCATTGAAGGAGATCCGCGACGCGCTGTTCACGTCGAGCGATTTCGACGGCGCGGCGGGTTGGTGCGCGGTGCTCATGAGGGTATGCGGCGGACTTGCCGCAAATATGAGGGAATTATGATAACCAAAATGAAATACGGAAAAAAGACAACCATTACATTTTTATTCAGCTTGTCTTTCGCGATTGTGTTGCTCGTGTCCGTTTACGCGAGCTCGCTCGTCTATTTTTCCGTGCGTACCATGGAATACAACATAGAGCACCGTTTGATTGCCGAGAGCAAAAGGCTCGCGGGCATGGTCAGCGCCGAAGAATTGGCCCGATACCGTGCTGTTGAAGATATGGAATTGCCGGGATATAAGACCCTGCGGCAAAGCCTGTTCGCGTTTTCCCGCGAGGCAGACGTGCTCTACGCGTATTTCATTCGCCCGTTACCCCACATGTTGCAGTATATCATCGACAATGATTTTGACGAAAAGACGCGGGTGGGATTGGATACCCCGCCGTATTCTCCGCAACCCATACCGTGGATGTCTTCCGTGTTGAAAGGACAAGCCGTTTGCTCAGGCCTCGGCAATTACACTCCGGGATGGGAAGGCCTGATAAGCGGTTACGCGCCGATTTTTGACAAAAACGGCGCCGTCGTCGCAATTGCCGGTATAGATATGATAGACAAACCCATCGTGCGGGCGCGGTCGCTTGTGTACGTTATAACCATAGTACAGATTATCGGTATAGCCGCCGTTTTTGCCAGCGGCGTTATGTGCCTCGTTTACTACAACAAGGAAACGAAAATAGCGAGGGAAGCCAATCTCTCCAAGAGCCGGTTTCTCTCTCAAATGTCTCACGAAATCCGTACGCCGATGAACGCGATCATCGGAATAGCGCAAATGCAATTGCAACACGGTAATTTGCCGGACAATGTCGTAACCGCGCTTGAGAAAATATACGCTTCCGGCGGCGGTTTGCTCGGTATCATCAACGATATATTGGATATGTCTAAAATCGAAACCGGCAAAATGGAATTGGATCCGGTGGAATACGACACGCCGAGCCTGATAAACGACGCCGTACAACTCAATATCGTCCGAATCGGGTCAAAGGATATCGAGTTTATCGTTGACGTTGACAAGAATCTACCGTCAAAACTTTACGGCGATGAATTGCGAATCAAGCAAATATTGAACAACCTGCTTTCCAACGCTATAAAATACACCGACGGCGGACACGTAAAGTTGTCGGTCACCTCGACTCCGCTCGGCGACCGGTCGACGGCGCGGTCACTGAACGGAGCCGAAGCGCTCAATGATCGCTCGGCGGCCGAGCAAAGTCGAATCCCGACTTCGCTCAATGACCACATTTCGACTTCGCTCAATGACCACGTTTCGACTTCGCTCAATGACCACGTGATGTTGCGCTTTGTCGTGGAGGACACGGGGCAGGGTATGAAACCTGAGGACAAAGACATGCTCTTTTCGGAATATCAGCGTTTCAACGCCAATGCCAACCGCGCCACCGAGGGGACGGGCCTCGGTCTGAATATTACAAAAAAATTAGTGAAAATGATGGACGGCGCGATATCCGTGGAAAGCGAGTACGGCAAAGGCAGCGTATTTTCGGTAACGGTTAAGCAAAAAACGGTGAATTGCGACGCTATCGGCGCGGATGTCGCGCGGCAACTGCGCGTTTTTACTTACGCCGACGGCAAACACGCGGCAAATTTGCAAATCACCCGTGAGCGAATGCCGTACGGAAGCGTACTTGTAGTAGACGACGTGTCCACGAATCTGTACGTAGCGGAGGGACTGTTGTCGCCGTATCAATTAAAGATAGAAACCGCGAACAGCGGCTTTGTCGCGATTGATATGGTGAAAGCCGGCAAAGTTTACGACGTTATTTTCATGGATCACATGATGCCGGGTATGGACGGCGTAGAAACAATGCAAAAGTTGCGCGAGTTGGGATACAAGGGCACCATAGTGGCGCTGACCGCCAACGCCTTGGTCGGCAACGACGTGTTGTTCATGCAAAAAGGATTCGACGGATTCATCTCCAAACCCGTAGACGTCAGACAACTAAACGAAGTCCTAAACAAATTTATTCGCGACAAATACCCTAAGGAAGCGAAGAAGTACATTTCGACTCCGCTCAATGACCGCATTTCGACTCCGCTCAATGA
>LIUJ01000292.1:7587-8076 GCA_001462255.1 Fibrobacteria bacterium GUT77
GCTGAGCTAAGTCGAAGCCCGACTGCGTGGTCACTGAGCGGAGCCGAAGTGCTCAATGACCGATCCGTTCGGTCGTCGGAGTTGATCAATTCAGCGGTGAATCCGCAAATACTGAAATATTTCATTAACGACGCTAAAAAGGCGGTCGTTACCCTGCGCGAAACGGTGACTAACGGCGATGTGAAGTTATTCACGATAACCGTCCACGCCATGAAATCGGCGTTGGCGAACGTAGGCGAAAACGACGCGTCTTGCGCCGCCGCCGCGCTGGAAAAAGCCGGACAGAGCGGGGATATGGAGTTTATCTCGGCGAATATCGGGGGATTTGTAGAACGGCTGGAATCGCTGGTTGAGAAGTTCGGCGTTGGCGACGGGGCGGGCGGTATGGGTAAAGTTAACGGTATGGACAATGCGGATGACGACGGCGTTACGGAAGATACGGATTATCTTATGGAACAGTTGCGGATAATAAAATCCGCCTGCGAAAAC
>LIUJ01000293.1 GCA_001462255.1 Fibrobacteria bacterium GUT77
CATCATCGGCATGGCCGCCATGGGGAAGACGGCGACGGACGCGGAGCGCAAGGACTACTGCCTTACGAGGATACAAAACGCCTCCAAGCATCTGCTTGGAATTATAAACGACATTCTCGACATATCGAAGATTGAGGCCAACAAATTTACCCTCTCATACGCCGAGTTCAACTTTGAGAAGATGCTCCAAAACGTCATACACTCCATAAATTTCCGCGTAGACGAGAAGGGGCAGGACCTAAAGGTGTACTACGACCGCGCCATCCCCGGTGCGCTTGTCGGCGACGACCAGCGTTTGGCCCAGGTTGTGATGAACTTTTTGAGCAACGCCGTAAAGTTCACGCCGGAGGGCGGCAGCATATCCCTACACTCGCACCTCGTTGAGCGTAGGGACGACGATTGCGTCGTGAGGGTAGAGGTGTCGGACACCGGCATAGGCATAAGCGACACGCAACGGCGTCTGCTCTTTCAGGCCTTCCAACAGGCCGACAGCCACACCGCCCGCAAGTACGGCGGCACGGGGCTGGGGCTCGCCATCTCCAAGAACATAATCGAAATGATGGGCGGCGAGGTAGGAGTCGAGTCCGAGGCGGGCAAGGGTTCCACCTTCCACTTTACCGTCTCACTCAAATACGGCAAAAATAAATCGGAGAAAGTTGAGCTCTTCGACAGCGGCATAAACTGGGACAACTTGCGCGTTCTCGCCGTTGACGACGACGCCGACGTGCTGACTTACTTCAAAGAGGTGGCCGACAGCTTAGGCGTTAAGCACTGCGACACCGCGACCGGCGGCGCGGACGCGCTTGCCGTTATAGATGAAAAAGGCCCGTATAACATCTATTTTATAGACTGGAAGATGCCGATTATGGACGGGCTCGAACTCACGAGAGAGATCAAAAAGAGGGGGCGCGACGGAGAGAAATCCGTCGTCTTCCTATTCTCGTCCACCGATTGGGCGCTCATCGAACTCCCCGCCAAGGAGGCCGGCGTCGACAAGTTCATCCCCAAGCCGATCTTCCCGTCGAGCATTGTAGACTCTATAAACGAGGCCGTAGGCCTACGTAGGGTGCAACAACCGGAGGATAAGACGCGCAACATCAACGGTATCTTCGCCGGCTACCGCATACTCTTGGCCGAAGACGCCGAAATCAACGCCGAAATAGCTAAAAGCCTGCTGGAACCGACGAACATCACCATAGACTGCGCCGTAAACGGCGCGGAAGCGGTCAAGATATTCTCCGAAACGCCGGACAACTACCACCTGATTCTAATGGACGTGCAAATGCCCGAAATGGACGGCTTGGAGGCGACGCGGCGCATAAGAGCCTTAGACATCATGCGCGCCAAAACCATCCATATAGTGGCAATGACCGCCAACGTCTTCAAAGAAGACGTCGACGCGTGCTTGGCGGCGGGAATGGACGACCACATCGGCAAACCCATCGACATGGACGAACTTATCGGAAAATTGAATAAATATTTACGTGCCGCAAAAAGTAATGTATAGGTTACGCGGTATCGACGTATTTTTAAATCAAAAAACAACGTTACTAACATGACAACCGAAACATTAAAAGAAATCAGCGGCTGCGTCCACCTGCACACCACCTTTTCGGATGGCGATTGCGACTACGCCAAAATCATCGACGCCGCCGGCGCCGCCGGCTTAGACTACATCTGCGTAACCGACCACAACACTTTAGCCGGACGCGAAGCCGGCTTCGGCGGTTTACGCGACAACGGCGTCTTCGTCCTTATCGGCTACGAACACAACGACGAAAATAACCACAACCACTACTTGGCCTTCGGGGTTGATAAAACCGCCTGCGGCTTGACCGACCCGCGGGAGTATGTAGACGCCATAAAACGTATGGGCGGGATAGGCTTCTTGGCGCACCCCGCGGAGAAGCGCGACCACATAGCGAGCCTGCCGCCATACCCGTGGACGCGCTGGGACGTGGAAGGGTTCGACGGAATAGAGGTGTGGAACCAGATATCGGACTGGATGGAGCGGTTGCGCGGATGGCAAAGTTTGACGCGGTTGCTTTCGCCGAACAAGAAGCTCGGCGACGCGCCGCCGGAGCTTATGGAGCGCTGGGACACGCTAAACCGGAAGCGCTTCGTGAGCGCCATAGGCGGCGTTGACGCGCACAGCCGCCGCTTCAAGTGGGGCCCATTCAGTTGCGTAGTATTCCCGATAGATGTGGAACTGCGCGGCGTGCGGATGCACCTCTTCGTAAAAGAATCGGAGTGGGGCAACGCGTCAGGAACGGCCGACGCGCTCCTCTCCGCCATGCGCGACGGCCGCGGTTTCATCAGCAACTTCAGCCGAGGAGACGCCAAAGGAAGCAAAATCATAATGACGGACAAAACCGGCGCCGTACGCTACCCCGGGCGCCGTGAACCCAACGACTCCACCCATTTTCCTATGAAGATACGCGTGGAATTGACAGACAAGGCGAAAATCGTATTGATACGCAACGGTCAACGAATGCAATCCGCAACGGCGGCAAGCGCCGAGTGGGAGATAAACGAAAACGGCGTTTACCGCGTAGAAGCGTACAGGGTATCGGGAGCGTGGATATACTCGAACCCGTTTCCGGTGGGCGAGTATCCGTTGTAGCGGGGACATTAATTATGATGACGATTGTAGACAACGATAAATGCGACGAGTGCGGGACGTGCGTAAGCGTATGCCCCGCCAACGCGCTGGTAATAGGTGCCGGCCTGACCGTATCGCCAAAAGAGTGTACGTCTTGCGGTATCTGCGCGCGGGTATGTCCGTTTGGAGCGTTAAGTGTCCGACAATAACTACGATATAATTGTAGTAGGCTCCGGCCCGGCCGGTTCCTCCGCCGCCGCTTCCGCCGCGGCGTCCGGACGTCGCGTCCTATTGCTCGAACGCAAACCCGTCCCCGGCGTCCCCGTCCGTTGCGGCGAGGGTATCGGTCACCAAGGTCTAACCCTCTCCCTCCCTCCCCGACCGGAGTGGATAAAGAGCACGGTAACCCGCGCCCGCATGGTATCGCCCTCCGGCATCGCCGTGGAGGTAGGCAACGTCGACAAAAGTTACATATTGGATCGCGAGCGGATGGACGCCGACCTCGTCAAGACGGCCGTGGAAGCGGGGGCGGAGTTTCGGGCGTCGTCCCCCGTCATTTGGGCGGAAGAGACGCCGTCAAAGCGGTATAAGGTAATTGTTAAAGTTCATGGTGATAATATCGACACTTATAATAACGCAATCAATAACATTGAGTTTGAGGCCTCTTGTTTGATTTTGGCCGACGGCGTGGAGAGTCGGCTCGCCCGCTGTTTCGGGTGGGATACGGCGCTACGCCTTGAGGATATCGAAACGGCCGCCTTCGCCCGTGTGGAGGCGGAGGGGATAGAAAACGACTGTTGCACCTTCTACACGGGCAGCGCGGTGGCGCCCGGCGGCTACTTGTGGGTATTTCCGCGCGGGGTTGGGGCGGCAAACGTGGGTTTGGGCGTTATCGGGTCGCGGTGCCGGTCGGGATTGCCTAAGGAGCTGTTGCTCGATTTTATAGGGCGGAAGTATCCGGGGGGGCGCGTTACCGATTTGCACTGCGGGGGTGTTCCGGTGGGTCGTTGGGTCAAACCGCTTGTGCGCGGCGGCGTGATGCTTGTAGGGGACGCGGCGCGTCAGGTCAACGCTATAAACGGGGCCGGTATTGCCTACTCGCTCTACGCGGGGCGGCTCGCGGGGGCGGCGGCGGCGGCGGCGTTTAGCGGCGAAAGTTTTTGCGGCAAGGCGCTTTTGGGGTATCAGCGCGCCTGGGCAAAGAACTTCGGCAAGCAACAAGAGCGCTCTTTCGCGCTCAAGGAGTTCGTAATGTCGGCGGATGACGCGTTTTTGGACAAAATCGCCGACTCGCTCTCAAAAGAGCCGCCCGGCGCGGTTAGTTATTTGCGGGTATTTATGAGGACTTTTTCGTCAAGGCCTCTGTTGTTGTTCAAGGCCTTTAAATTATTTCGGTGATTGTTATTGACTTCAACCCATCTATCAATATATAATATAGGTATTATGAACATTATAGGGCGCTTAAATAGCATTACGAATCTTCCAACCCTTCCGGAGGTGGTGCAGAAGGTTCAGCGAATGGTGTTTTCCGGCGACGGGAGCGCCCAAGGGCTCGCGAAGATCGTGGAGCAAGATCCGTCGTTGGCGGCCAAGATACTGCAGGTAGCCAACTCCGGCTTTTACGCGGCCGGAGGGCGGATCACCTCCGTTCCTATGGCCGTTACGCGCATAGGGTTCAACGAAATCGGGCAGATAGTCGTGGCGGCCAGCGTAGTAAAGAATTTTTCGAGCACCTCCAACCTCTTAGACTACAAACAGTTCTGGAGGCACGCGCTCACGGCGGCGCACATGGCGTTCACCTGTTCGCGGATAAGCGGCGTTAGCATGACCAAGGAGGAGCGCGACATGGTGTATTTGGCCGGTCTTTTGCACGACATCGGGATACTTATATACGACCAATTTTTTCACGAGGAATTTGAGGAAATAGCGTTATACGCTGCGGATAAGGGGATTTCGTACTTGGAAGCGGAGAGCGCCATAGCGCCAAAGGAGACGCACGCGGCCCTCGGCGCGGCGTTGCTCGAGATGTGGAAAGTGGGTTCCGCCGCGATAGACGGGGTGCGTTTTCACCACGCGCCGGAACGGGCGCCCGATAAACAAAAATCAATTTCTTTCACTATACACTTGTCAGAATATATATTATGTAATTCGGGATTGGGTTCCTTTGAGGGACTCATGCGCGGGCAGAGCGGCAACATACTGGCGCAACTCAAAATTGAGCCGGATAAATTGCCGGCGTTTCTGCGTAGTGCGCAAACGGAGGTAGACAAATCCGACCTGATCTTGGCCATAGAGAAGCCGGCGCCGCCGGAGAGGCCGCGCGGGCACGATTGGTTGCTTAGGTCGGTATAAAAGGCGTTAAAACGTCTTTTGACTTTGAATCTTTTGGTTTTGACTACATAAAAATCAGCAGGAGTGTCAAACAAATGAATGTAGCCTACATAAACCCGTTTATCAACGCCACGGCGGCCTGTTTCAAAAACATGGTCTTCGTGGACGCCAAACAGGGTACACCGCAGGTTAAGAAGGAGCCGTACCCCCGGTACGACATTTCGGGCATCATCGGGCTATCCGGCGGCGCGCAGGGGTCTATTTCGCTTTGCTTCCCCATGCAGTCCGCTTTAGACATAGTCTCGAAGATGATTGGAGCGCCCATCACCGAGCCCGGCACCGACCTTGCCGACGCCGTGGGGGAGATCGCGAACATAATAGCCGGCTTCGCCAAACGCGATCTAGTCGGCCTAAACCTCTCAATCTCGTTGCCCAACGTCATCATAAGTAGTCACGTGCTCTCCGGCCTAACCGGCGTGCCGACTATCATTGTCCCGTTCACGTGCCCGTTGGGTACGTTTGCCATGGAAGTATCACTGAAAACATCTTCTTAATTCAGGAGACGATAGATCATGAGAATGCTTTTAGTAGACGACTCTGTAACAATGCGCCGTATCCAGAAGACTCAGATCAACTCCCTGGGTATAACGGATATCTTAGAGGCCGGCGACGGCCAGGAGGCGCTTGGTAAGCTCAAGAGCAATATGCCTATCGACATGGTGCTCTTAGACTGGAATATGCCCATAATGGACGGCATGGCCTTCCTAAAAACCGTCCGCGCCGACGACGCCTTCAAGGACGTAAAGGTCATCATGTGTACCTCCGAATCGGAAAAATCCAAGGTCGTGGAGGCGCTGAAGTCCGGGGCAAACAATTATATCGTTAAGCCGTTCACGCCGGAAGCTCTAAAAGAAAAGATCGGTCTATAACGGCATTGTCGTAGATCTCGCGGCAAGAGAGGGGGGCCCGACGCTCCCCCTTAGCTTGTTGCTTACCATAACCTCAACCGCCCTCGTCTCACTCTTCCAAACTTCGCGTATTCAACGACTTAAATTCATACCGAACGCCGCCCCCACCCACGCGAACAAGACAATAACTCCTGTTTGTCCTATCAACGGCATGAAACGCGTCCACTGTCACGTAATTAACGGCCCCCTACCTCGTTTACATACCACTCGTGCACGTGACCCATGAACACCGCTTCGCACTTGCCCCTCAATATCGACGCAACTCGCGCCCGCTCGTTTATGTCGGTCATCTGCTGCGGGTCCTCTATATTTGTCGTAAAAAGGTTGGCGTGGGTGAATACGAACACGCGCCCCACCGCGCTCCGCAGCTCCCGCTCCAACCAGTCCGCCTGCCCCTTTCCCAAAAACATATTGCCGGAATCCATTATAAGCAACGTTGCCGAATCCCCGTCAACCCTATAGTTGGTAGAGCCTATAAGATCACGCCACGCCGACCACCCGCCCGAATACAAGTCGTGATTGCCGATAACCGGATAGCAGGGGACGCCGAATCGCTTTACAATGTTTATGAACAACTCCAAATCACCGCGAGAACCGTTTTGGGTAACGTCCCCCAACACAACCATAAACTTAATATTGTTGCCGGAATCCTCCATTACTGCCTTCAACCCCTCAAAACCGTATGTATGCCCGTTTTTTATGTGGATGTCCGTAACAACAATAAACGAATATTCGGCTCCCAACGTCAACGCCACGCGGTCGGCGTCGGAGAGAAACACGAAATTATTCCGCTCCTTGAGCCTGTCGTCCAAATCGCTTGACGCGAAAAATCCAAAAAAATCATAACCGCATCCCCCAAAAAGCATCGCGCACAACAATACGACCGGCAGACGTATCCTTTTATGAATTTTCACCATGCGTATTTTGCCCCGCCCCGCCAAGCCACACCGTAAAAATTCGCGCTCAACGCGTCGCCGCCGCTCTGCGACAGCTCAATTTCGTTGACCGCCGTCCAATTACCCGTAACAAGCACCGCGTAATTGAGCCTAAGCGAGTACGCCCCCATGTTCTTGGCGTAAAAATCGCCAAAATTACCGACGACCGCCGCCAATCGCCGCCTATCGTTATATATAAAATTGAAATACGCCGAAAACGAGTTTATCAGCTCATACTGAGCCGTTTCGCCAAAGAACGAGGTAAATCTGAAATTCGGCCCGTAAGATACCCCGGCGCGGGTAGTGCCGTAAGAAACAACGGGCAGTATAGAGGAGGCGTTAACATCGTAGCGCGGCAATCCGTTATAAATATACGATAGCGAGAACCGCAGCGGCAAACGCGCGAACGGGTCGGCGCGGACGGACGTAAACGCCTTTATCTCACCCGTACCGGCCGATAAATTCCCAACCGACAATCCGCCGCGCAGGGTAAGAATCTCTTGCGGTTTAAGCTCGCCCGCTACGGATAAATCCCCGCAACCCCCGAAACCCCTATTGTACCCGGCCCGAACATAGGCCTCAAACTCTTTTTGGGTTATATCTATCGCGTATGTATGAATACATAGCGGCATAAATATCAACACGCGTATTATTCTTGGGATCATATACGTTTTACTTGGATGGAAGCTCGCCGCGCAACCTCGCCTTTTTCTCTTTCTTTTGCTGGTACAGCAACACGTCCGCCTTATTCATCAGCGTCTCGATGTTCACGTTGTCGGTATGCAGGAACGGCACGCCGCCTATGCTTATGGACACCTTGTACGGTTTGTCGGAGTCTTTGTTGTACTCGTCGACATAACCCGCTATGCGTTTTTCAAAGGTCTCTATCATGCCGACGCCGGCGTTCATGGCGAAGATGGTGAACTCGTCGCCGCCCAAACGCGCCAAAATATCCATGTCGCGGAAGGCCTTTTTTAGGATACCGGCGGCCACCATAATCGCGTTGTCGCCCTCCTCGTGCCCGTATGTGTCGTTTATCCCCTTCAAACCGTCGAGATCGGCAAAGAATAGCAACCCGTCCTTCTTCATGCGACGCGCCATGCCCAACATATGGCGGGCGTGAGCCATAAAGCCGCGGCGGTTCAACAGCTTGGTCATCTCGTCGGTCTCGGAGATGTTTGAGAGTTGCTCGTTGTACTTCTCCAACTCCTCAAGCGCACTCTGCAACTGCCTCTCTATGGTGCGCCTCGCCTGTATCAAATTTATGAGCTTGAGGGAACAGCTTATCTCCACCATCAAAGACTCTATGAGGTGAATGTCTATGAAATCGGGCTCGCAGACTACGAATCCCATGTGCTCGTCCATGTAAAAGAGCGCCGATACCACGAAATTGTAGCGCCGATCCTTGGGATAGAGGTTGCGATCCAATATCGACGCCACCGGCATACTCTGCCCCCTCATCTCCATGGCCTCCGGCCTACGCTTGTCGTCGGTAACGGCAAGGTAGAGCTCGTTGGGAAAGTACCAGTCGGTGTTTATACTGTGCCGTTCCAACGCGTAGTGAAGGAATACGTAAAAATCGGATATCCCCATATTGCGGATGTTGGGGACAATGGAGCGTAGCGCCTCGTTCGGGTTGTTGACGTCGCGTATCAGCTGACTGAGTACGTCGCGCAATCCCACGATGTCGTTTATGTAAATGCTCCAGCGCCGCGAATCGTTTTTGAAGTAGGTCTCCAAAAGCAACATACGCATTTTATGAAAAAAGTCCTCAATGCTCACTACCGCGCCTAAACCGTACGTTTTTATGCCCACCTTAGCTCTGAAATTAGTCAGTGTGTTTTGCCATAGGCGCAGATTCATTTGGCGGTGATTTTCCACGGCGCCTACCACCTCGCTCATCTCCTTGAGTATCGCCAAGTCCGCCGCGTCGTCGAGCTTGCCCTCCACGGCGTAGCAAAGCGCTTTACGCAACAATGCCTCTATCTTGGCCGTATCCTCGTCGCCGGTGGCCACAGGCGACGCCGCCGACCCTTCCGCGCCGTCTTTGACGGAAGAAACCGACGTGACCGAACGCGAGAAGCACCCGCAACTCTCCCGCAACATCATGCTCGTGGGTAGCGACACGGTCTCCGGCGTGTCCCCGTTTATAAGCCCCAACGCGAGCTCCACCGCCCTATACGCCTGCTCGTAGATAGGTTGCGCGACCGTGGTGAGCGTGGGCGAGGAGAAGTGCGTGCTCTCCACGTTGTCGAACCCCACGACGGCTATGTCCTCCGGAATCCTATACCCGCGCCTCTGCAACTCCTCCATGGCGCTTAGGGCCATCTCGTCATTCGCGGCGGCCAACGCCCTGAATTTTACGCCCCGCACGTCCAAAAACTCGCCCACCGCGCGCACGCCGGAGTACTTGGTAAAATCGCCCACCGCAACGAGGTCGGGATCAAAGGGCAACCCATGCTCCCTAAGCACATCTTGGTAAACGGCGTAGCGCTCCTTCGCCTCCACGTTGCTCTCCGGCCCGCCTATAAAGGCTATCCGCTTGTAGCCGTGATCCGCCGCCAAATGCTCAAGTACGCCCCTAAGACCCACGGTATTGTCTATGAGCACGCTCGACACGCCCTCTATCGGTATGGAAATGCTGACTAACGGAATGTCCTCGTAACGCCCGTAAAAATCCCTAAACTCCTCGTCGCTCAAAAAATTGACCATAGTCCCCGTGGCAAGGATAAGCGCGTCTACGGTGTTCTTGTTGGCCAACCTATATATGGAATTGTACTGGTAACGGTAGTCGTAGGGTACTTTGGGCGACTTTCCGGGGAAAATCATGACGTTGGCGTCGTCGGCGGCGGCGGCGTCCATAATGCCGCGGCATAGCGTTTGGGCGTACGCGTTCTCAAGCTCGGAGACGAAAAAACCTATCGTCAACCGCTTCTTTTCGGAACTATTGGCGCTACCTGCGTCGGACATTTTAATCTACCTTGTCTTTTAGTGTCAAATCCAATACATAGTTAATATATTTGTTGGCAACGATTTTCGCCAAAAAATTTGCTCGGCAAGACAATTTTGTTTTTTAGAGTACGGAATAGAACATATAAGATTTTTGTAAAATTGCGGCAAGCGCCCGCAAAAACGTCAACTTCGCTCCGTCCGCTTCCAAACCGCCGAGCGAATACCCCCCGCGAACCGCGCCGCCCCGAACAACAACGCCATATTCATGGCAAAAAAATAAAAAATGTGCCGGTTCACCCTTATGGGCATCTGATGGTACAGCACCCCGGACACCGAAAATATAATCCCGCACGAAAGTAAAAATTTGTATAAGGGCGAACCGCTGAGCGCCGCCACAACCACGCAGGAGAAGAAACTCAGCAGTATGAAAAACGGCGAAAACCAACGCGTCACCTTGTGCGATATATAGCAGAACCACGGCCACCCGCGCAGCGGGTTGAAAAAATCCAACAACCACAAAAACGACTGAAAATTCCCGGCGCCTATGCGCACCCTGCGCTGAAACTCCGAACTGACCTTCTCCGTCATGTCCTCCTCCGCAACCGCGTCTATCTCGTATATCACCCTATAACCCTGACGGACAATGTTCATCGGTATCAGCACGTCGTCGTTGGAGTAGGCGTTCCTCGGTATGGGCTTAAACAAGTTCCTGCGTATGGCGTAGGATCCGCCGAACGCGGAAATCGTACTGTGCAATCTACCCTCCATCACCTTTTGGTGCGACTCAAAGCTACGGTACACCGTTTCGGCGTTCTCGCCGCCCTCCGAGAGCTTATGCTCAATATGCCCGGCCACGCCGCCGACGGCCGGATCGTAAAAGTGCCTCACCATCGCACGCAAACAGTCCATACGATGCATGGTATTCGCGTCCGTCAAAAGAACTATCTCACTGTCCATCCGCGGCACAAGCCCGTTTATTATACCCGTCTTGCCGCCGCGCTCCGTAGAACGCCAAAAGCGCACGCGCGGGTCGGATATCGACTTTACTATCTCGTCGGTCCCGTCGTCGGAACAATCGGAACCCACCCATACGGAGATCTTGTCCGGCGGATAGTCCATAGAAAGCACGTTCTCAATCTTCCGCGCTATAACCTTCTCCTCATTGTAGGCCGGCACAAGTATCCCCACCGTAGGCAGGTAATCGTCGCTACACCGCGCGGGACGCTTGAAGAGCCTCGCGAAGAGCGTGAGCAACACCGGATAGAGCAGGTACGAATACGCCACCACGGCAAGCGAACCCCAAAAAAGTATCTCAAACGACTTTAACATTTAACACCGCCCTTACGCTTGATCGACGGCTGCAACAAATATCTGAAAAACGTAAAGGCCGCCTTGATTATCCGCTTAGCCTCACCCGGATTAGTAACCATCTGCTTGAATTTAGCGAATATATAGGCCGGACGCAGGTAAAAATCGCGCCTCGCGCGGTCGCAGAAAGCCACCAGCTCCTCGTAACGCAAATCCGGATTGGAAACCACCGACGAGTGCAACCCCTCTTTCGTCAACCATTGCCTAAAATCGCTCGACACTATCCAACCCTTACCGCCGAAATACTCATAGTCGCTTGTGCCGGGATAAACCATTATCGGGTAGAACTGCGCCGTGTCCGGATTGAGCTCCTTCGCGAATCTCAGCGTGGTCTCCAGCGTCTCCCTCGTCTCGCCGCGATTGCCAACCATGAAACAACCGTGAACCAAAATACCCGCCCGCTTGGCGTCGCGGACAAACGCCGTAATCTTGTCCAACGTAATCGATTTTTTTATATTGTCTAAAACGGCCTGATCGCCGCTCTCAAACCCTACGCAAAAGAGACGGCAACCGGCCTTGCGCATAAGGCACATCGTCTCGTAATCGACGTCGGCGCGGGAGTTGGCCGACCACGGGATGCGGTGCCCCCCCGTAGCGACGAGCGCCTCGGATAACTCTCGGCAACGCTTCTTGTCGGCGGTCAACGTGTCGTCCTCGATCATTATCTCTTTAACGCCGGGAAAATTATCCCTTATATATAAAAATTCCTGAACGATGGACTCCGTAGAACGCTTGCGGTACTTGTGCCCCTGCATGGTCTGCGGCAAAACGCAGTAGGTACAGTGATAAGGACACCCGCGCCCCGTAACCAACACGATAAGCGGGTGGCGGCTATGGCCGTAAAAATAGGGGTTTATATCCAAAAATTTGCGGTAAACCTCCGAGACAAACGGAATGGCGTCGAGATTCTCTATGTGCGGTCGCGCCTCGTTCTTGCGTATTTGACCCTCGGCGTCCCTATACGCAATCCCCCGAACAACGCTCAAAACATCGCCCGCCGCGTCGTCCGACGCGTCCTTGGCCGACAACACCCCCGCGAGCTCCACGAGCGTCTCGTCGTACTCGCCGAACGCCACGCCGTCTATCTTGGGCGAAAGGGCAAGCGTCTCCGTAGGCAACGCCGATACGTGAACGCCCACAAGCGTCACAAAAATGTCAGGAAATACGCGCTTCAACTCCTCGCCCACAGCTATGTCGCCGTATATAGACGGCGTAGAGGTGTCGAGTATCGCCATCTCCGGCTCAAACTCGCGAACCGCGCGAATCACCTCGTCCGTAGACATCCCCGCCGCCGGCGCGTCAATCAGCCGAACGTCGTGACCGGCCTTCTCCAAATAACCGACCGCGTAGCAGAGCCACATCGGATAGTATAGCGTGCCGCTCTTGGTAACCGCCGGAGAACGCGACTCCCGCGAATACTTGGGTAAAAACGGCGGGTTAAGCGCTAATATTTTCATAGACCAGCCCGCCGCCTCTCTTAATTTTAACGTTTAATTTAAACACTACTTAAAGGCTTCGTCAATTTTAACCTTGAGCGGCGCCTTAGCCAAAAGCCCGATCTGACGCCCCACTATATTACCGCCGCGAAAGAACAACAGCGTGGGAATCGTTTCTATGCCGTACTTTGCCGCTACCGCCGGATTGTCGTCGATGTTCAATTTGCCTATGACTAAGCGACCGGCGTACTCGGCCGCAAGCTCGTGTACGATAGGGGTCAACATCTTACAAGGCCCGCACCACGGCGCCCAAAAGTCGACTACCACCGGATTTGGATTCGAGAGAACCGAATCGACAAAGTTTTGTTCCGTAAATTCCAATAAATTTTCGTTACCCATAATAACTCATACCCTCGCTTTACTTTTTGTTCAACAATAACGATTTAATGTTAACCCTACGAATTGTGTTATACGTCGTCTAATTTAAATGAACGTTTAATTTCGACACATCGGGATTGGCTTCGCCGAGATAAACAAGTTGCTTCGCTACGCTCGCAATGACATATAGCGTAACCCCCGTCATTGCGAGGAGCGTAGCGACGAAG
>LIUJ01000294.1 GCA_001462255.1 Fibrobacteria bacterium GUT77
CGACGGCGGCGCGGTGGTCTGGGAGTCAAACGGAGAGAGTTCGTACACTATCGGCGACTCCACTTCGACTCCGCTCAGTGACCGCGCTTCACACGGAACCGACGTTATCGTCTACCTAAAAGAGGATGAGGGCGAGTACGCGGATTTATGGCAAATACGCTCGCTGATAAAAAAATACTCCGACTTCATCGCGTTTCCCATCTACCTGCCGAATGACAAGGGGGAAAACGAGGTCGTCAATCAAACCAAACCTCTGTGGCTGCGCCCCGCTTCAGAGGTCACGCCGGAGCAGTACGAGGAGTTTTATCAACAAGCTTTAGGCGGCTACGGCAAGACGCTATGCGTTATGCACGGCAAGGCGGAGGGTGTGCTTGAATACTCGTCGCTGCTGTTCATCCCCTCGCAACCGGCTTTCGACCTCTTCACCTCTTTTGAGCGCAAGCACGGCGTAAAACTCTACGTACGGCGCGTCTTCATAATGGACAACTGCAAAGAGCTTCTGCCGGAGTATCTGCGCTTCGTCCGCGGCGTGGTCGATTCCGAAGATTTGCCGCTAAACGTCTCCCGCGAGATATTGCAGAAGAACTCGATAATCGAGCGGATGTCGAAGGCGCTTGTCTCAAAGATTTTGGGAAAACTGACGGAGATGGCGGAGGGCGACCCGGCGGCCTACAAGGATTTTTGGAAGAGTTTCGGCGCGGTGCTCAAAGAGGGTCTTTACAATGATTATGATAACCGCGAAAAACTTTTAGAACTGGCGCGTTTTCAATCGTCTATGGGCGATAGCGACGACGACTTCGTATCGTTGAAACAATATGTTGACAGAATGCGGGAGGATCAGAAGGACATTTACTACATAACGGCGGAGAACCGCGCCGTAGCGGAGAAGAGCCCGCACTTGGAGATATTCAAGGCTAAGAGCATAGAGGTGCTCTACCTTGTCGATCCCATCGACGATTGGATAATCGGCATGGGCGGCATAAGCGGCTACAACGGGAAGCTGCTCAAATCCGTCACGAAGGGTGACCTCGACCTCGGCGACTTGGGCAAGGAGGAGACGGAGAAGCGGAAGGCGGCGGAGTCGGAGTTAAAGGGTATTTCGGCGCGTATCAAGGAGATACTGGCAGACTCTATTGAGGACGTTCGCGTTACCGGCAGGCTCAAAGACAGCCCGGCGTGTTTGGTCGCCGGTGATCAGGCCGTCGGGGCGCACTTTGAGAAGATGATGAAGGCCATGGGTCAGGCGGTACCGGTATCTAAGCGGATTCTTGAGATAAACGCCGAGCATCCCATAATCAAAAACCTAAACAAGCGCTACGGCAAAGCGCCCGACGATCCGGAACTCGCGGACTGGGTGCGCTTGCTCTACGACGGCGCGCTAATCGCGGAAGGCCGGCCGGCGGCAGACCCGGTAGCCTATTTGAAGCGGGTGAACGCCATGCTTGAAAGGGCCAGCGCGTAGGAATGGGAAGGGTATAACCATGAGCACTATCGCTCTGATAACGGATTTCGGCACGGAGGATTGGTTCGCCGGGGAGCTAAAGGGAACCATCCTCTCTATCAACCCGCTCGCCATTCCGGTAGACCTCACGCACACCGTTCAGCGTGGCTACATACGGGAGGCCGCGTTTATCCTCTTAGCTTCTTACCGCAGTTTCCCGGAGAACACCGTCTTCATGTCGGCGGTGGACTACGGTAGCACACGCACGCGGGTAATTTGCGCCAAGACCGCGTCGCACATCTTTTTGGCCCCGGACAACGGCCTGCTTTCGTGGGTTTTGCGTCGCGAAACGGCCGCGGACGTGCGGGAGGTGAATATCGACGAATACCTGCTACCCTCCGGTTGCTCGACCTTTCCCGCCCGCGATCTCTTGGCGCCGCTTGCCGCCGGTCTCTCCGATTGGATGGATTTTGAGAATTGCGGCGAGGAGACCAAGGAGTACGTAACGCTCCACTGGCCGGAGCCGAGCCTCGCCAACGGCACCGCGGAGGCGGCGGTGATATACATAGACCGCTTCGGCAACGCGATAACGTCTATAAGCCCGCGAGAGGTGGTTTTCGCCTGCGGGGACACGCCGGAGTGCATATTGGAGAACGATAGGCGCGTGCCGCTCGGCAACCACTACAGCGACGTTCCGTTGTGGAACGCGGTGGCCTATCCGGGGTCGGCGGGATTGATGGAGATAGGGGTAAACGGCGGCAACGCGGCGGAAATTTTGGGGCTGGACGTGGGAAGCAACGTTTGCTTTACGGCGCATTGAGGCCGACGTTAAAAATTCTCCGTGTTCAGCGTAATAATATCAAACACTTTTTCTTGTAAAACTTCCATGTCTATGGGCTTCGGAATATGGTCGTCCATGCCGGCCTCGAAACAAAGGTCTATGTCCTCTTTTTGGTCGTTGCCGGTCATCGCGATAATGGGAATTTGCTTCGCCCAGTCTACGTCCATGGCGCGTATTCGGCGCGAGACTTCGTAGCCGTCCATTTCGGGCATTTGGATATCCATAAGAATCAGGCTGTACGAACTGGGATCGCGTTCAAACTTTTCGCAAACTTCCCTGCCGTTCACGGCGAATTCGAACTTTACGCCGGAGCCCTCGAAGTACATAGCGATAAGGTCGCGGTTGATCGCCACGTCTTCGGCAAGTATCACCTTGCGGTCTTTCATCTTTACAGTTTCGGGCAGGCGTCTTCTCTGCTGTGAGGTCGTTTTCTTGCCGTGCGCGTCCCCGGACGCGGACAATCTTCCGTTGAGAAACGGATTTTCTATAGGCTCTTCAACTATCTTTCTGACGACGGGGTTATCGTCCAACGTATGCGACTTCTCGCCGAAAGGCCGGCTCTCGCTCCGATGGACGGCGCCGGCGGCGATACTACCTGGCTTGTCGCCGCCAAGCGACAACGGTTTTGACGGCGCTTCGGCGCCGCTCTCATCATCTATGCTCTCCAACGGAACGGCCAACGTCTCCTCGCACTCGGTATTTTCACCGCAATTGTCAGATTCGCCGGAGACCGCGCCGATCGCCGTAGCGCCAGTAGCAACGGCAATGCCCGCTTCGCCGTTATCAACGGCAACGGCGGCGCCCGCGTTGGCGCTTACCTTGTCGTCCGTATCAATAGCCGCGGTTGCCGTTACCCTTACACTCTCCTTAGCAACTGACGGTTCGCCGGAATCTTCGTCTTCTAACTCGTCGTCGTCCAATTTAAGACCGGCGCCGGCTACCTTGACGAGACCGAGCTTCGTCTTCCGCCGCTTGGTCGCAAAATACCCACCCTTGACAACCATCAGCAATAAAACAAAGACGGCAACCCCTATTAATAGAGCGATTGGGATAAAGATGAATTTCATAAGTTTAAGCCCTCTCTATACCATACATTGTGCTAACGTTGATCCGTATACCCAACTAATACGGTTTTGGTCGTTACATATTACATAGTATAATTTACATAATAGTTACGGCCAATAGCAAACATTTGTTGATAAATATTAGAGACGGCCGAAATCAAACCCCATCCGGCAACACCCGCACCGCCCCCTCGTCGGCGGACGCGGCGAATAGGGCGTATGCCCTTAGAGCCGGGGAGACGTAGCGATCCCGCCCGATGGGCTTGAACGCGTCCTTACCCTTGGCAAGCTCTTCGGCGCGGCGTTTCTCCATTTCCGCGTCGTCTACCCGAACGTTTATAGTACGTTTGGGGATATTGATATCAATGGTATC
>LIUJ01000295.1:0-840 GCA_001462255.1 Fibrobacteria bacterium GUT77
CCCTTAAAATCGTATTTGACTTTTATCAGGAAATCGTCGCCATGGACGTAAACGTAAATAGCAGGATTAACCATACCGCCCCCGCCCACCACGGCGGCGGCAAGTTTGTGCGCAATCACCCCGCCACGCCAAAAACAGGCATGTCCAACGCCGCCGACTCATACATCAGCACCACACAAGTTACCTTAGGTACCCTAAGCGGCGTTGACCCTACCGAGAAAAGCGGCCCCGGCGTGGTCAGCCCCACCAAAGCGGCTACCGCGAGAGGCTTCACAGCCGAAAATTTAGGCGTCCAAACATACGAAGACGGCTCCATAGGCGTCACAGGCACCGGTATCCACTTCGGAATAACCATAGATGGGGTAGAGGGCTCCATAACCATTTCGACCGAAGACATCCGTAAGATTTTCGAGGAAGGCGCCGAATACAAAAAAGCCTTCGACACCGGCGACGGCTCCTACAAAGACCCCCTAAAAAAAGAAATCGCCATATCAAAGTTCATGAAAGGCGACACCTCCGGCCCAAACGGGGAAGATTCCAATTTTTACATCAAAAAAGACGGAAAATTAGTCAAAGTCGATAAATCCCTGCTAAATAAGATAGTCGGCCGCGAGTTCTCGGAATTCAACGCCGCCGACCGCAAAGCCGTCAAAGACTACTTCGACGGCGCGGAATTGTACACCGACAAAGCCAAAGCCATCGACAACTTAGCCGACAAAACCCCCGCCGGCAAGAAATACTACACATATAATAAGGATACCAAAAGCTACATAGAAATAGACGGAAGCTTCATAGACGCCCTAAAAGCGGAGGGCGTAGACGTCAAACAATTCTTAGCCG
>LIUJ01000295.1:1052-5119 GCA_001462255.1 Fibrobacteria bacterium GUT77
ACTGATGAGCGAACAAATCCAAGCGCAGTTCCTGCTCGGCGACGAATACAAAAACATAGCGACGGCCACCGGCGACGGCGAAATCACATTCCGCAAAACCGGCTCCACAATAACCCTGTCCAACATGCCGGAAGGCATAGAAATACTGGACCAAAACGAGCTTGACGAAAGCACCCACGCCCAAGCCAACGCCAAGCTGATAGACGAAGTAATGAAAAAATGGAATGAAAAGCAAAAAAACTACGCCGCAAACCTAAAAATGATGGAGACGGCAATGTCGAAACTACAGGAACAACAAGCCGATTTTATGGGGGCGACGGCGGGAGAAGACTGAGGAAAGCCCCGCTAGGGGCGTAACTTTATTAACCGGCGGTTTTAACCGCCGGAGACCGATGAGCGTAGCAAAACTAAGAAGTCCCGCCAGGGACGACACTTTATTTGGTGTGGGACCAAAACAAACGTGTCGTCCCTAGCGGGACTTTTAGACATGTTGGCGTTACGTTGCCCGGGGGTTAAAACCCCCGGTTAATAAAGTGTCGTCGCTGCGCGACTTATTTTTTTACCTCGATTTTAAAGATTTCGATTTTAATTTTTTGACTTTATGCCGATAATATAATATATATTACTATAAATAACAACGAGATTGCGGGTCGAGCCCGCAATGACGCTGTTAGGGTAGTCCCCAGACACAGAAAAAAGAAAAAAACAACCCCAAAAAGGGAGGGCAGTATGGCCTTAGATATGCAAACCCAGATGAGACTGACCGGTATGGCCAGCGGACTCGACACCGACGCCATCATCCAAAATCTTGGCAAGGTGAGCACAATGCGCATCAACAAAGTCAAACAGGACAAGCAGATCGCGGTGTGGAAACAGGAGATATATCGGGATACCATCTCCAAACTGACCAACTTCATGAAGAGCAACCTGAACATCGCTAACCCTACGAGCAATTTCAGGTCCTCGGCGGCGTTCGCCAAGTTCACTTACAACCTCAAGGGGAAGGTTGGGGGGATCGACGCTTCCGAGTTGTTTAGCGTTACGGCTAACGGCGACTTGAGGAACTTTAATCAAGTGGTGCAGGGGGTGGCGCAGTTGGCGACTAAAGATACTTGGGTGGGTTCGAGTATGAATTTGCAGGGGATAAGGACTAGTGGGTTTGACTACGAAAAGTTTGGCATAAAGGATATACTCGGTGTAGGTATTGGGATGGTTGACCCTAAATACGCGGTAATTGGGATTTCCATTGACGGGACTTCGAAGACTATCAGTATTCCGCCGGAAAAGATTTTGGATGCGGCGTGGGGTGGGAAGTACGATCAAGAATATCCAGCGGGTTCCAAAATACTTACCGGATCGGATAAGACTTTTGCCGTTGATCACCTTGTAAATGGAATATTTCAGGCAAACGGTAAGGATATTTATGTGCGCAATGATGTTGCCGGAACGTATGATCCGGTAAATATCGGTGTATTAGATGCAATAGTTGATGATGCTGGGCTCGGGACGGCGTTCAATAGTGGTGACCAAGCCCATAAGGACGCTGTTAGGGCATATTTCGCCGGTCAAACGATATCATATAATGAACCGGCGGCAAAAGACGATCTTGTTGACAGTTTTATTGATGGTTCAAGTTCCGGTAATTATTACGTCTATCGTAACGGGGATTATCAAAAGGTTGATGACGTTTTACTTGGTGAGATTACGGGTAGAGTTGGAGGTTACGACCCTATAACCACACCCCCAACTCCTGCGGAAAGAATGGCGATTGAAGACTTTTTTAACAATAATGCGATATTTGTGGATGGTGCCAACTACACACCGGACACGACGCAATCATTCGCTAATCTTCTCAATGATGAGATTAAGAATTTGTTCGGCGCCAACTACTCCAATGTTGTGTCTGTCGAGAACGGTGAGCTAAAGTTTCTAAAGTCCGGCTCGAATATCACCCTTTTTGAGGTGACTGGTTTCGACACGCTGAAAAACATGGGGCTTGAAGGCGGCGCCAGCACCGCCGGCGCGGTGACTAACAAGAAATTGGGCGAAGTGGCCGGTGGTCTTTTCCCGCCGGGGGCAAAGGAGACTACCATCAAGATTAACAACGTAAACATCAAGCTGAGCAGTGACGATACCATGAAAACCGTCATGGATAAGATAAACGGTTCCGACGCCAACGTCACGCTATCTTACAGTAACGCTACCGACAGTTTTACGTTGGCGAGCAAACTTGAGGGTACCGCCAATGGAGTTACATTTGACGGTTACGCGTCCGAGCTTTTCAAAGGGCTTAATATATTAGATAGTAGTGGAGTCGCTGTTAATCGTCAAGAAGCTAAAAACTTCATAGGTCAAATTAATGGCGAAACATTTATCCGCCAATCCAACACTTTCACTCACGAGGGCATGACGTACACGTTTAACAAGACATTCAATGCCACGTTGGGACCTGGCGATACAATTACTATTGACAACCCTGCGGAGTCCGCAAAGATCGAGGTCTCCAAAAACACCGCCGACATAATAACCGGCATAAAAGGTTTTGTAGAGGAGTACAACAAGTTAGTAACGCACATAAACGACCTTTTAAACGGCAAGCGCGACCGCGACTATCAGCCGCTCACCGACGACGAGAAGAAGGCGATGACGGCGGATGAGGTGAAGTTGTACGAGGAGAAGACGAAGATCGGTCTTATGGCCAACGATTCGCAGTTGCGCAAGTTGTTGAGCGACATGCGGACGTCCATTTACCAGAAGGTGGAGGGTGTGGGTCTCACTATGACCGACATCGGCATAACCACTACCGCCAACTACAAGGACGGCGGTCTCTTGGTGATAGATGAGGACAAGCTCAAGAAGGCGCTTGAGAACAACTACGACGGTGTTGTGTCGCTCTTTACGAAGTCGTCGGACATTCCGATGTATGAGTATACAACTAACGGGAACGGTGAAATGACGTCGCGGTTGAACAACTCGGCCAAGCTCGCTCAGCGTACCGCGGAGAGCGGCATCGCTCAGCGTTTGAACGACATTCTCACCGGGGCGGCGGGTACGTCGACGAGCGGCACGAAGGGTTATTTGGTGCAGTTGGCCGGTATGGTAAACGACCGTACGCAGTCCGACAACCCTATGACGAAGAAGATAGAGGAGTACGACAAGAAGATAGACAAGTTGCTTGAGCGTTGGTATCGTCAGGAGAACAACTACTACGCGATGTTCTCGCGGATGGAGACGGCGATGTCGAAGCTACAGGCCCAGCAGAACAGTTTGGCCCAAATCATGGCGCAGGGCGGCGGTAAGTAATGTTGAAGACATTTTTCGATGTAGGGGCGGCTCCTTGGGGGGCCGTCCCTTTTTTTATTGGGATCGATTTCTAATATTTTTTCAAAATATCGTGGTGGCCGACGTCGAGCATAAGAATTATCTTATCGTCTTCGTATCGCCATACCAAGCGGATATCCATATTTACGGAACTTTCGAACAATGTCTCGTTGTTGGCACGTATTAGTTTTTTGGTGCGCAGCGACGGGTGTTTGGGATTGGCGCGTAGTATTTGTATTTTCTTAAATACAAGGTTTTGATATTTTCTCGAGAGTTTTATGATCTCGTTACTGAAAGTGTTGGAATAAATCACGTTATGATTCATAGTCGTCTAAGTCGTCCGTATAGTCTAAATCGTCCAAATTGAATCCAAGTTTAGCCGCTAAGCTTTCGATACTTAAATCTTCGCCGGCTTTATATCTTAGCATTGTAATTTCGGCTTCTTTCAGCCAACGATCCACCACCTCCGGCGGGTATTCGACGGTTTCGGTGATAGACGCGAGTTCGGGGGGTAATTTTGTTTCGGTTTCTATTTCGGTTAGCATTGTTTGCCTCCTTTAGTTATAAAATAACCAAATTATACCCAAAAGTCAAAATTTTATTAAAGAAAATTAAGTATTGATTTAGGTATGGAAAATATTATATTAATGAATAAGGGTCAAACACCATAACCGAGTAATCAAGGGAGGACGCCGTGACTACATTAGTGCTTGACAGTGAAACGCCTATGACCGAGTTATTGGCCG
>LIUJ01000296.1:0-540 GCA_001462255.1 Fibrobacteria bacterium GUT77
ATTTTGGCCTTTATCAGGCAGTCTATGTAACCGCGCTCACCGGCGTTTTTGTTGACCTCATACTCAAAATGTTCGGAAGGGACGACGGTTATCCCAAAAATGCCCAAAAAGTCTCTCAGAAATACCTGAGATTCACGCTTTTCAATAGCGGCGTTAGCCCATTTTTTTGAAAACGCGATGGCTAACGAGGTAATTTTTGGCGGAACGGTCATTTTTTGCTGCCTTTTAGATTGAAATGTCTTGCTAAGATTTAACTAATATAATATTCGGTTAATGCCAAAAGTTTTATTTTTTACGCTTCAGGCGATAAAAGAGGGGCGGGCCGACCCCGCCCCCTACAACGCCGTGATTCAATCTTGTTAATCGTGTTAATCATAATAAAATCACGGTTCAGACATTTGTTATTTAATCCTACTCAAAACTCAAACTCCGCCACAAGCACGTTTCCGTTGCTGCTTGTCTTCGCGTTTGACATTTGCAGGCACACGACTTTACGTTGCTCGGTCTTGTCCGCGTATTTGGTGTAGACTTCGGCCATAA
>LIUJ01000296.1:574-5225 GCA_001462255.1 Fibrobacteria bacterium GUT77
AACGGTCGACGGGCCGGCGTTTGTAACTTGGCGGTCGCCGTAGTAGTTGACATAAATTCTGTATTTTCCCTTTACGGCGTTCTTCAAAAGGAACTGTTCGGGGCCGTAGCCGTTCGTGTTGTCGGCGCTTATACGTCCGCCGATACGCGTTCTGGGACGGCTGAAATAGCATTCTTCGCCGGTCGGATCTATAACGTGCAGGTCGATGTCGGTGCTGTTCATATTCCAATTTATGACCACGCGGATATCGACGGGAATGTTGATCTTCAGCGGTTTATAAACCTTCGACGTATTTAGGCCCGGATTTTTGGCAATCAAACGGTTTATTTCCGTGACTACCACCTCCTCTATTCCGCGACTGCGGCTTTTGATATTGTTGGAGTAGGTTTTTGTGAGTAGCCCATAGAGCCAGTCGAGCGCGGCTTGCGCCTCCCCGTTATCGGCGAGAGCGAGGGCATAGTCGCGGTAGCTCTGCGGTTCCATAGGGCGCCACATAACCACTTTTTTGCAAACAAACTTTTCGAGCGCGTACTCGCCGAACTCTTTAAAGCGATAGCCCAACAACCTGTAAAGCGAGGCGTTTTCCAACTCCAAATCGGCGATGGAGGTGAGTACGCGAATCGCCGTCTCCCTGTCGCCGATATAGTAAAACCAGCTTGCCACATTAAAATAGAATGTGGGCAAGTTGGCGTAATTTTGTCTCTCGCTCAAATACGTTTGATAATCGTCACTCGGCTGTCCCGTCATTTTTCGCAAATAATCGGTGTTCCTAACGAAGCCGTTTACCGATATTTTGGTTCCGAATATCGGGGCGCTCTCTTCGTCCGGCATGGGATATTTAAATTTTTGATCGGACGTTAACGGCGTAAAATCGGTATTCCACCACTCTTTTATAATGTAGGCCGCCGTCGCCGCGCCGTTGAGCGTATCGCCGATCCTCCCGGCGCGTTCCCTTGCGCGTTGTTCGGCTCTTTCGGCCCTTTCCCGCGCCAACGACTCTCTTTCGGCTCTTTCCATCGCTTGCCGTTCGGCGCGTTCTCTCTCCGCTCGCTCCGCCGCCTCACGCGCTTGCGCCTCTTTTACGGCTCTCTCCCACGCTTGTCGCTCGGCCCTTTCCGCCGCCGTTTCGGTACCGCTTGTTCGCGCCGTACTTGTCGCCGCTTCGTCGTATGAACCGCCGTCCGAGAACACGAACGGATACGTAACCTCCGTCACGTCCCCAGGTTTATCGATCTTCTCAAAATTCCAGTTCCTAACTCTCGCGACCACGGTAGATTCGAGTTCACTATCATTGATTGTGGATTCTACCATTTGGGCGAATATCACCTTTCCGAACTCGTCAATGGCGAATTTGACGGTGATTTTACCGCGTAAATCGGGTTTCTCGCGTAAACGCCTGTTGTAGGCGTAGCGGAGCGCGGCCATATTCTGCATAACGACGCGCTGAATGCTGGCCCTGCTTCTGCCGCCGGTAAGCGCGCCGCCTCTCAAAAAATCGGGGGAACTTACTCTAAGCTCGCCCTTCTTCTTCAATTCAAGACCGCCGCTACTCCCGCCCGTTAATCCGCCGAGCAGATCGTCAACACTCCCGCCGCCCCCTCCGAATCCGGATCCGTACCCCGCACCGTATCCTATGCCGGCAACGCCTTTACGACCTACGCCGCCGTCGTCGCCGCCCGACCGGAGGCCGCCGACGCCGGAAAGAATCGCGTCTATGTCCGTAGCGAAACCGCCTTTCCCGAAGACATCGGCCGACGCGACGCTTTTGCCCTTAATTTGGCCGGAAACGATACCGAGAGTTCCCATCTGCGTAACGCGCGCCCGAGGATCGCCGCCGCCTTTATTGCTTGAAACGGCGGATTCATTGAGACGAAGCCTGCGAGGATCCTCAGTACGACTTCCGCGAGGCTCTTCCCTCGTCTGACTTCCGCGAGGCTGACTCCCGCGAACTTCTTCCATTTCTCTCACACTGCCGCCGTCCATCAATCTCCCCAACAACTCGTCTATCTCGTCCCTTTTCTTCGCGTTACTGTTTCTTATATCGTCGTCGCTCAATCCCCGTAATTTCATTACGCGTCGATACTCATCCCTTAGCTCCGCCGGCGGCACAATCTTATATCGAATGTAGTCGTCAATCGTTTCCAACACGATTAGCGACGTGTTCCGCGTAACAATGCCGAACTGCTGTCCGAGCTCCGTGAGTTCGTTACGGTTCTTCTCGTAGTTCAAATCAAGCTCCGCGATCTTCTTCTGCGCCCAAATCTTATACGCGTTTCCCTGCTTACCGGCGCGCGTCGCGTCCAATTTAACCGCTATCCGCTTCTCAATCGTATTGCCGAAACCGAAAAACAAAGCTATCTCGGCGTCGTTTGCGTTAGAAATACCGGCCACCGAAAAATCGCCGTGAACCGGCGTAGCGATGCTCGGATAAACCTCGCTTACGGATTTCCCGTGTTCCGTTCCCAAAAATCGCAACGTCTCGTTCAGCAATTCGCCCTTTAATTTTTCGGGGGACAACGCGTTAATGTTCACGAATTTCCCCTTTGTCTTACCGGCAATCAATTTCATAACACTGTAATCGGCCTTGGCGGAGGATACTATGCCGTGTATGGGACGATCCGCCTTCGCGGTTTTTATGAAATCGGCGTCGCTAAGCGTCGATATCCCGTCGGAGAAGAACAAAATCTCTTTTCCGGTAATCTTATTCAATTTAATTTGCGAAAAATCGGTGCCGCCGTCAAAAACAGCCTTCTCCAACCGATTCCTCAACTCATCCCATTTCCCGTCGACAACCTTGTACTCGCCGTTACTCGTACCTTTGTTGACAGCCTTCTTAAACCTGTTGTTCAAAAAGTAAAGGTGAACGTTAGCGTTTTTTTTCTCGGCAAAGATGATATCGAGCGCTTCCAACTCCCGCTTTAAGTCGCGTTGCGAGCCGCTTAGAGAGACATCCCAAATAACGGCTAAATCATTGTCCCAAATCTTCTTGCGAGTGTCCGATTTCGGCGCTACGGAGGCGAGAAAATAGTAACTCCCCTGCGCCGATTGCATCATAACCCTCGGAATGTCTATGGGCGCCGGCAACGCGAAATTCAACGAACGGGCGGGACGGTAATTCTCACGAGCAAACGAGGCCACATAATTCTCGCCCTCCTTATCAAAACGCAGCTCGTCGGCGATTTTCGGCACAAGCGGCTTTTGAGCGCTGTTCCAAACCGTCGCGTTTACGGAAAATTTTTCAAGCGAATCGGGATACGCCATAGGCAACCGGTAACGCAACAACCCGTTTTCAAGCGCCAACTCCTCCTCGTAACCGATTGCGACCGTACGCGTCCCATAAGCGGGAATAGGGTATATACGCGTGCGAAAATTGTTGCCCTCCACCCTTTCGAGCAACCCCGGATCCACCCGCCGCTGCTCTATCTCCTCAAAAACCTCCGTCCCCTTCGCCTTGTCCACCGGCACCGCCTCGCGCATTTTGCCGTTGATATCCAACGCGTAGTAGGTTACCGCGCGACCGTCCGGCAAAGGAAAGGTCAGCTCGCCCTCCAATATACGGTTTGTTTTATTTTTGAAAACCATAGTGTAACGCGTTGAGGCGATGTTCCCCGTTACCTCCACTTGAATATCAAGCGATTGCAGGTAAACGTCGGGATTTTCGCGTCCCAAAATTTTCAAAACCGGCGCCCCGGATTGCGACGATACCGTGTCGTCGTCGGGGATGTAAGTCAATGACGTATCCGTACCGGCGTCGGCAACGGTATCAACGCCGATAATCGTGTTTGTGTCGAACATCGCCGCGCTTTGCTCTTGTTGCGCAACTTGCTTTTTTGCGTTCCGCGCCATTATCGGTATCAGCAGACACGCAACCGCGACGAGAACCATCGCGGCGGCGACGATTAAACGGGATTTTAAAGATTTTAGGTATTTCATAATAACGGTCTCCTTTTGCGCTATGGGGCAGGAAATAGGCGTTCCGTGCCCGTTTTGTTGTTAATTTGAGTTGGTAAACATGGGGAATGTAGCAAAAGGCTTGTTTTTCGCCGAAATGACGGAGCAACGTCGTTGCGGGGTTGACCCGTAACTCGTTATCTAAGCGAAGTCGTAGTATCCGATCAAGGGCGGTTTCATCGCCCGATCTCCAACGATTCGCGTTATTATAGACGACGGCGTGTTACCGTGCCTATCACACGGTAAGGCAACCCCGCCATAAAAATCGCTCTTTCCGTCACTTTATAAGAAAAATCCCGCTTTTGTTACAAACCCAATACGTCTCCAACGTACATCACGTCATTATTGACGCTTTTGGTCATTGGCCCTATGGCATTAATGACCGCTTTTCGGAGTCCCGACGAACCCTTACTTGTTGTACATCCTCCATGTACTCTCAATAAGGGTCTCCACATCGCTGTTTTTCGCTCTCCACCCTAATTTGTCCCTTGCTTTTAACGCCGACGCCACTACGCGCTCGGGGTCTCCGACTCGGCGCGGGGATACTACGGCCGGGATCTCTTTGCCCGTTATCTTTCGGGCGGTCTCCAACATAGATCTTACGCTGATTCCCGTCTCGCTGCCTAAGTTTAGAACGAGGCTCTTTCCGCCGCCCATCAGACGCTCTATGGACAAGGTGTGCGCCCACGCCAAATCGGTC
>LIUJ01000296.1:5450-6011 GCA_001462255.1 Fibrobacteria bacterium GUT77
CGACCAGTCGTCCCCGAAAATCTCTAATTTCTCCCTCGTTCCCGCCGCTACTTCCATAATAATGGGCAGTAGGTTCGCGGGGTTGCGCTCAAGCCCCCGTACCCGCCCGGCGGCATCGTATCCGGCGGCGTTGAAGTAGCGTAACGCCGCGTAACGGATGCCTTTAAGCTTTTCGTACCATCCCAAAAGGCGCTCAATCTCCAATTTTGTGAAGCCGTAGTAGTTTTCGGGATTGAGCGGGTGCTTTTCGTCCATGGGCAGGTAGCTCGGCGCGCCGTAGACGGCCGCCGTTGATGAGAAGACGACAATGCCTATTCCGGCGGCGACGGCGCAGTTCAGGATGTTGATTGTGCCGGAAATGTTGTTGACGGAGTATTTTTCGGGTTGTATCATGGATTCGCCGGCGGCTTTGAGGGCGGCGAGGTGCACTATGGCGTCGAATTTGCCGCCGGACATTACGGAAGACAGCGCGTTAAAATCAAGGATGTCGCCGCGGACGAAGGCGGCTTCGGGGAATAGATTCTCTTGACAACCGCCGGAGAGGTTGTCGTAGACGGTAAC
>LIUJ01000297.1:0-3720 GCA_001462255.1 Fibrobacteria bacterium GUT77
TCCGCGTCGGGGGGTATTATTATAGCCATTAGTTATGCTCCGCTGTTTAGTGTATCGTTAATTAATATACGTTATGCGCGGATAGATTACAACAAAAAAAGGGACGGCCACACGTGGACGGATGTCAATTAATTTATCAACCCTTATTCTTATTGATTACGTCGTTGACGACAAGGCCGGAAAGTATGAAGCCGAATACGCCGGTTACGCATACTAAAGAGCCGTTTATTGTTTTGTTTGTCGGCGTTACGGTTGTCGTATTAATGTTATTATTATCCGTATTGATGTCATCATTATAATCCGTATCAATATTATCATTACCGGTATCGGTTCCATCGGTACCGACAAAAGCCCCTTCGTCGCTCCAAACGCAAAGAAAGTCGCCCTTAAAGGCGCGTTTCCTTAGCCGTTTGCGGACGAATCTCCCTAATTTGCACCTGTCCGATTTCCATATTGACGTAACCCGCGTACGCGTGGCGTCTACCTTGCAAGCCGCTCCGAGCGCCGAGAAGAGCGTAGCCCCGGCGGCGGTGGCGTTGATTATCAGTTCTACTTTACTTGATAAACTGTCTATGGCGTCTATAACGTAATCGTACTCGCTCAAATGAAACTCGTCCCTAACTTCCCAACCGTATGTTTTTTGCAACGCGACGATCTCCGCGTCGGGATTTATCTCCCGCAGGCGTTCGCCGAGAACCTCCACTTTAGGCTTTCCAACGGTAACGGACGTCGCGGGAAGTTGGCGATTGATGTTTGACGGATGGACGGCGTCGGGATCGATCATCGTCAATTTACCGATACCCGAACGAATCAGTCCCTCGGCGCACCAACTGCCCACGCCGCCCACGCCGAATAGGGCGACGCGGGTTTCATTTAGCGTGCGGAGACAATCACTGCCCACCAACAATTCCAATCTATCAAACGGATAATAACCAGATATCAATTTAATTTCTCCCCAGTCGTAACATAGGCGTATTTCCCATCCTCGCCGGTCTGAAATAATCAGGCGCCTGCACCATTCCCCACCCGTCGAAATCAAACCCTATACCAAGCGCGAACCTATGCCCCCCCAACATAACCTCCCTATTGTCGACAAACGTTTCCTTACTCGCCTTGTCCATCCCGTAATCCCACCTGAAACTGACGGCAAGCGGATAATTGTTGAACGACAACGCCTCCAAACGCGCTTCCGCGCCGTAAGAGAAGAGCCAATCACTCCTATACCGATCCCATATTCTCTTCGGATCGTCAAAACCCGCGCCGACGGAGAAATTTAGCGCCCCGTACAACATATCGAAGTACAAAAAACCCAATTTCTTATCTATGTGCCCCGGCCACAACGGGAACCTATACGAAAACTGCCCCGATAAAACCGCCTTCCCGGTAACAAGCACCGTATCGTACCTTTTCTTCGTCGAATCCCCCAGTTCAACCATCGCTTTCTCATCCTTATACTTAATAGCCTTGTAGAAGTACGCGTATCCGGGAACCTGCGCCGTAGGGAGATAAAAAGACGGTATGTCTTTACCGTCGGCCGTCTTCAAAAAAGAACCGGCAAGCGATATATGCAAATCATGCTTAGAGTATATCGGCGAATTCATACCGAGCAACAGACGCCCTTCAACCAGATGGAACAGATAGTCGTCGTACTGCTCCTTCAGCATATTGGACTCTACCGTAAAACTGTTTTCCTCTTTGAGCGAGTATTGGCGCCAAAGATTGTACTGCAACTTTCCGGCAAGACCCGTGGGCGAGATGTTGGATCGCGAATTTCTTCCCCGCGCGCTAAACCATGTCATAGCGCCCACCCTATACCCCTTGCTCAAATTGTATGTAAAAACGCCCTCGTTGTAAGACTCCGTCAAATCAAGAGCTACGTCGTAACGATCAAGACCCAAAAAAACATGCCCGTAGAGCCCGTCGATTATGGGATGCGACGCGCCAAGCAACGCGTTGGTCAACTGAATCCTATAGGGCAACACCATAGTCGTGTCTTCCGACTCTTCGTAAAACCAGTCCTCCCCGGCAATTCCGCGCACCATAGCCTCACCCTCCACCGTTACCGGCAAAGTCTTCAGCGTACCGAAAAAACCGGCGTCGTAACTTGCACGCGGGTTGATCAAACCCTTGTTAAAATCGACGAACTCAAAAAGCCTCTTCAATTCAACCAATAAAAACGCGCCGAACTCGTTCCCGACGTCGCTCCAAGCGAGCGGATCCAAAAAGTTCGCCACCACTCCGCCTTTTACGTGCGTAACGCCTTTGAACTCGTCGTCGTCGGTCGTAACAAGCTGCTCCGCCAGAAGCGTCGGTACAACGAGTACTTGCCTCGGCAGATGCGAATACTTCAACCGGTTCGAAAGCGGCGTCGAATAGCGCAAAGGTTCTTTCCCCACCCGCGCGGTTATCGCGTCTTCGGCGGATACCGCGGACGTATGCAACGATTTCAGCGTATCGATAAGGTAGATACCGTACCCGTTTCCGTCATAACCGGTATACGCAAGTTTTTTCCCGTCTTCAGAAATCGCCGGATGAAACGCGCCGCCGGAAACGTTGGTCAACCGCTCAAGTTTCCCGGTTTTGAACGCGTACCTATACACGTTGAATATTCCCGTCTCATCCGAAGAAAAATAGAGTACGGAACCGTCCTTGTTGAACGACGGATTGCGCCTATCGTACTCCAAACCGTCACCGAACACGGAAAACGTTCTCCGCAACGTGTCGTAGATACCGATTTTTCTCTTATCGCCGTCAATATAATCAACGGCTATATCCTTGCCGTTCGGCGACCAAGCAAGCGAAAATATCGTGCTGAAACCCGCCGTATCGGCGCTCTTCGGCAACTCTATTCCCTTAAAAAACTCTCTTGAATCATCGACGCGCGGATACACGACGCGCATGTCTTTTCCCGACGTATCGGTTATCGCCATAAAAAAACGGTCGAACTTTCGCACGGCGCAAACGAGCTTGTCGCCGTTAGGCGAAAAGGACGCGGCAAAAACGCTCTTTCCGGCCGTAAGTTGCTTCTCCGTCTTCTTTCCGAAAAATTTAGGCTTTTCCGGCGGCAACTCGTCAACAAACAAATCAAACGTTCTCTGCCCGCCCATTTTGGGTTCTTGGAACGATTTTCTTGACCGTAGCGACACATACGCGATTCTTCCCGACGCGCCGTGTATGTCGTAACCGCTACTCACCGGCATCTCATAGCGTATCTTTTTCTTCGTAGATACCGTATCGGAAAGATTGTACGAATACATATCAAGAAAAGCGTAATCGTTCTCGCCGCTCGACAAAAAATAAACTTTCTTCCCGTCCGGCGAAAACTTGGGATAACCGTTGTCGAACCCGTCCCGGTTGATCTTCCGCCCGTAAACCTGCGTCCCCACGGCCTTGATTTGAGCGTTGTATTTGCGAACGAGTTGCTCCTGCCAATCACTATACAGTTGCTTAGCGGATATCCCCAAGACCGCCTTGACCGACCCGTCAAATGAGAGCCGACCCACGCGGGCGTTCTCCCGCAATATCGACACGATCTTCTCGTAACCGTATGTGTCGGCGATATAGGAAATGAGCGAAAATCCGTGGTTGTAGCTCTTTTCAAAATCGTCCCCCTTACCCGCAAATACCTGAATATGCGGCCACGACAGCAATTTGCCGCTAAGCGTCAGCGTGCGTAAAATCATATCGCGGTGAGAGTCCCAACTGTCCGCCCCGCGGCGG
>LIUJ01000297.1:3925-4084 GCA_001462255.1 Fibrobacteria bacterium GUT77
TGAATCCCCTCAAAGCGCGACGCGGAATTTGGGTGCGTGAAGTAACCGGCCTGAATCTCCGATATGGCACGCGGCAACTTCAGCCCGGTAATTATGGAAACGACATGAGCGTACTCGTGCGTCAACACGTCGTCAAACCAATCGGAACTGCCGCGGAGG
>LIUJ01000298.1:0-222 GCA_001462255.1 Fibrobacteria bacterium GUT77
TCTTTCCCAGGAGATACGCGAGCGTACCCTGCGGCGTTTTCGTCTGCGCCAGCATGGTTCGCGGCACCAAGCCGCTGCCGCCGTTTCCACAGGCGGCGAGCCGGCCATTCTCGTAGCTACCGATGTCGCGGCGCGCGGGCTTGATATAGAAAACCTAAGCCATGTAATCAACTGGGATCTTCCCAATGACCGGGAAACATACGTCCACCGTATCGGCAGGAC
>LIUJ01000298.1:372-860 GCA_001462255.1 Fibrobacteria bacterium GUT77
GTCCACCGTATCGGCAGGACGGCCAGGGCAGGAAAGCGCGGCATAGCGATAAGTCTTGCCACGCTTTCCGACCGGGGACGCATACACCAGATTTCCCGAATGATGGAAAAAAATCTGGGCTGCGGTATTATGTGGCTTAAAGTACCGTCGGTTAAGGCGGTTATGAAGGCGCTTCGCCGCAGAATCAGTTCTAAGGTGGTTGCCGCCCTGCCGGAACAGGAACCGGCCCGGGCTGCCGAAAACGACATCGCGCCATTAGGCGCGCCGTCTATTGACGGGGCATTAGCTGATGCGGTGACAGCGGTGCCTTCCGAAGCGGGAACCGAAGCCAAAGAAACGCCGGGAGCTTCGCCTTTCCTTACCAAAGTTTGCCGCAACATTATAGATCGGCTGGGTGCAGAAAAGGCTGTTGAAGCCCTTGTTTCCCTGAGTTATGGCGAGTTTCTTGATCCCGACCGTTACGGACCTATCACCGAATATCAGGAAGA
>LIUJ01000298.1:1003-2353 GCA_001462255.1 Fibrobacteria bacterium GUT77
GGAAGAAGATTTTCATGAGCCGGTTAGGGCTGCCGGTAAAGGCTTCGGTAAAGCCACAGCCTTTGGCAGTGGCAGGAGAAGAGATGATCGGGGACGCAGAACTTCGGGCAGTATATCGCACGTGCTTGCAAGCAAGCACGCTCCCGCGGGCAAGCGCGGTTCGGGCAAGCGCGGTTCGGGCAGGGAATTTCGGGAAGAGACGGGCGATTTTACCCGGGTATATGTGGGACAGGGACGGCAGCACGGTCTGGGCGCTAGAGACATAGCCAGCCTGTTAATGCGCGCGGGCGGCGTTCCCGGGCGTCTCGTGGACGAAATAGAAGTGAAAGACTACTGCTCGTTTGCAACCCTTCCTGCGGATGCCGCAAAGAAGGCCTGCGCTTTTTCCCGTAAAGACCAACAGTTGCCGATAATACGCCCTGCAAAACCTTAAATAGGGAGTAGGGTTGCTGTTAGAAAACATTGCTCTTTGTAATTAATCCTGTTACTATGATATATAATGAAGAAAATCATCGCTTGTTGCTTTCTTCTGGTTTTAATAGTAACCCTTGAAGCGCAGGAATATGTTTCTGTTCCCCTTGATAATTTAGCCTACGATATTATTGAGATGGGAGTGATGCGGGGAATAATAACCCCGCCCCCCTCGGCAAAACCCTGGTCTGTGAGTGTAGTAAAACAAAAGCTCTGGGAGATGATGGATGATCCGGAAGAAGTTTTGTCTTCCACAGAAGCGGAAATACTGGATCATGCGTATGAATCATTTGAGAACAAAGAAGGGTTTAATTTTCTGTACACTTGGGAGAGTAATTTTTCGGTGCAGGCAGCATCTGCCACGGCAGATGACGATGCCTCGATTTCAAGCGTCAATATAGCCAAGATCAGCGTCAGGGGGGACTTGGCCGGTTTTATGTCATGGGACGTAACCGCGTTGGGAGAATTCCTGTACATTGAACGGAACAAGGTATCAGGAGGCATTTCGTCGATGTTCCCCTATACCATGAGCAAAATGTGGGATGGCGGAGTTCTTTCGCTGCGAAATGCGAAGGCTTATTATGCATGGCCGGAAGATCCTTCACTCGCCATCGGGCTGCAGGGAGAGTTGAGCGGCAGCCTTTTTGATCAGAAATTACAATTTCGGCTTGGACGGTTACGCCGCGACTGGGGCCCCTCGGGGACAAGCGGTTCCTCGCTGTTTATAAACGCCCAATCGTTCCCCTTTCTCGCGGTTGAAGGGGTTTATTCGCCGCTTTCATGGTTGGATATTAGTTTTTTGACCGGCGTTACAGAATATTATCAGAATGAAAATCAATGGCCGAGTCGGGATGATAGCTTTTTTGTCAATTTGCTCTC
>LIUJ01000298.1:2624-3286 GCA_001462255.1 Fibrobacteria bacterium GUT77
CTGGAATTGCGGGCGCCGGGCCTGGGTAAACTGTGGGGCAGCATTTTTGTTGACAGCCTGGTAATATCCCCTGACGGCCCCCTTATAAAAGGCAACAGTATTGCATATCAGGTAGGGACTAAAGCAGTGGTAGGTTGGCTGCCTTTTGGCTCCTTTACTTTTAGCTATACCAAAGTCGAGCCGTATTGCTATACAGATCCCTATGACGGCTACGGCGGAAGGCGGCTGCCTTCCATGTCCGCTTTTGTGAGCGGTGGGGAATCGATTGGTCACTATATGCCGCCAAACAGCGATGAAATTTTGTTTCAAATGGAAGCGATGTTTCTTCCCGGTCTTAAGGCCTATGTCCAGTTCCAGATGCTTCGTCATGGTGTCGATTACGGAGCTGATAGAATTGAAGGTTCTTCTCTAAAAGACAGACTGAACGATCCCCTGTCTAAAAAGCTCTTTCTGGAAGACGGCGTGTACCGTTGGGACAATGCACTCAAACTGGGCGGCTCATTTAAATTCATGGGAAAGATACCGTTTTCTGTTTATGCTGAAACAGGCTTAGTATTTACTTATTTTACCATTAACGGTAACGCCGGCATAGGCAATCCGCCGGATTTAAATTTATTTGACAGTTCGGTGTACCGTACCGGCAATGGTTTTATCTTTTCTGT
>LIUJ01000299.1:0-3765 GCA_001462255.1 Fibrobacteria bacterium GUT77
TCTTTTGACGTTGATTTTAATCGTGTTAATCATTTTAATCATAATAAAATCATAGTTCGGACATTTTTCACACCGCTTCCTCAATTCCCGCTCTTTTCTTTATTTTTTTAAAACTTATTCTGCCCGTAAACGATTGCGTCGAGTTGGGTTCGATTTCCGTTTGGCTCATTATCATTAATGTCGTACCGTAGGCGCCTTTTGATTTTGTTGATTTGCCTGCGTCTTTAGCGTCTTGGGTGAACAACCAAATGTTTACTCTCTTTTGCGTTACGAACTCCAACCTTACTCCGGCCTCCTCGTCGTCGATTTCCCATTCCGTAACGTCGTTTACCGTTATGGGCGCTTCCGTTCCGATGTCGAATTTTTGTTTGTCGGTTTTAAGCTCGGTTTGCCGCGCGGGGACTCCGGGCAGGGATAGGGGTATTTCTACGGCAAAGGTGAACGCGTAGGCTGTTGGGGTCGGATTGCCTAGTTTGTAGCTGTATGAAAGGACGGCGCCGTCCTTCTCGAGACCGAAGACTTTGTCGACGGTTAGGGGGGTGGAGCGGCCGTCTTGGACTACGGCGCCTACGGCGCTTAGGAGGATCTTGACGCCGCCGGAGGAGTTTTTGAAGGTGTATTCCATGGGTAAGCGCGATAAATTTCCGCAGTCCGCTATGGCCCCGCTCTTGTAATCGTCGTACGCTGGGGGGCAAACGAATACCTTGTCGCTGAAAGCCAAACGGCTCTCGCGCGGGTCAACGACTTCGGGGCTCCGGCGTATGGCCGGGTTGTAAGCGGCGCAGGCGTTGAACGACCTTTCCAAATAGTCAAATTCGTAAACCTGTCCGCCGTTTTTGTGGTCAATGTAGAGTTTTAGCGCGCGGTTTATCAATACGGCGCTTTTGTAGCCGTTGCGCAAAAACTCCGACAGGCGGATTACGCCGCCGTTTACCCCCCGACGCTCGTAGAGTTCGGACTCTATGTCTATTAGCTTGCCGTATGTCCAAAGTCTGTCCGGCATAAAAGTGAAGCCGGATTCCCCGGTATGCGGTAGGAATCTGTTGATGTCTTGCGCGAAAAACAGGGCGCGTTTGAGTCGAGCGGCCATTCGCGCGTCTTTGAGCGCGGCTACGCCGTCGCCCACGTCCATCAGCTTGCGTTGCATTACGCTTATTTGGTCGTAGCAGTGCAGGTAGTTTAAAAAGTACGGTGTAACCGGACCGTCGTCGGGCGGCACAAGGCCGGAGGGGAAGTAGTGCAACCCCAGCGGCTCCGCGTCGCCCACGACGTCGCGGAAGCGCATGGGTTGCAGTTCGAGGATGCGCTTATCGATCTCCGCGGCCGTACGCGAAAGCCAGGAGCGTTGCGGGTCGCCGTCGGCGCGCCCGTCGCCGCCGTCGGGGGGGCGGCGTCCCTTGCGTCGGCGCCTCCCCGTACCGTAGTTGCCGTCCGTCCCCGCCGGAACGTCCTCACCCGCGCCCGACCCCAAAAATTCCAACGAGTACATATATTTCAATATTAATATACGCGACGCTCCGTCGGGCGCTCCCTCCGCCGACTCTCCCTTGACCCACTCCGCCAAGTCTTGCGGCGCGTTGCGGTTGTGGTAAGAGCGCGTTGGAAAGACCGCCATGGAGTTGCCCGTAGACTCGGTGATCCAGTATCCGGCGCCGCTACGCTCGGATCCGTCGGCTAATAAGGCGCTCGAAACCACCGCGTACTTCAGTCCTGCCCCGTAGAGCATATCTATGTACGACGGTTCCCAGTTGGAAAACGGCGGCACAAACCCGCAGGGCGCCTCACCGGTAAGCTCCGAAAAGACCCGTGTCCCAAGGGCGATGTTCTCGCTTGTAAGCCATAGCGGTGAAAAGCTGAGGAACGGCTCCGTATACCCCATGGAGAGCAATTCGACCGCTCCGCGCCCGACCGCCTCCGCGAGCGTGGCGAGCAGGCGCTTGTCGACGCGCTCAAGCATATACCCGGGCAACGCGACGTTGAAGCGCAACCGCGGGTAGGCGGCGCACACGGCCAAAAGCGCCCCCGCGAACCGGCTTACGGAGGCGGCAAGCTCCTTTTGGGGCATTAAACGGTTTTTGTAGGGTTGCAAAAGCAGTATTATTCGGTCTCTTCTCATCATATTAATAGAAATTAATTCAACATCAATACTAAAATCAATAACAACATCAAAATATCGCTTGACATATAGTATACGCTTATTTATTTTTCTATATTGGTTGGGATTTTGTTTGACATTATTTTAACATAAATAAACCCTTAAACACAAGTTATCGGAGGATTTCGATGGCCAAAAAGTACGTGTACTCCTTCGGTCCCGGCAAAGCTGACGGAACCGCTGAGATGAAGAATCTGTTGGGTGGCAAGGGCGCTAACCTTGCCGAGATGTGTAATTTGGGGCTACCTGTTCCGGCGGGTTTCACAATCACGACGGACTGCTGTACCGACTACTTCGCCAACAAGATGAAGTTTCCGGCGGAGCTCATGGGGCAGGTCGACAAGGCGCTCAAGGCCGTCGAAAAGACCATGGGGATGAAGTTCGGGGATGCTCAAAACCCCCTGCTTGTCTCGTGTCGCTCCGGCGCCCGCATGTCCATGCCGGGCATGATGGAGACCGTCTTAAACGTCGGCCTTTGCCCTAAAACAATACCGGGCCTTGTCGCGAAAACCAAGAATGAGCGCTTCGTCTACGACTCCTACCGCCGCCTCATGATGATGTATTCGGACGTCGTCATGGAGAAGGCCGAAGGTATCGAACCCAAGGACGACAACGGCATCCGCAAGCAACTCGAAGGTATTATGGACGAGCTCAAGCACCGTAAGGGATACAAGAGCGACACCGACATGACCGTCGCCGACCTCAAGGAGATCTGCGAAAAGTTCAAGGTACGCATCAAAGAAGTCCTCAAAGCGTCCTTCCCCGACGATCCCATGGAGCAGCTCAAGGGCGGCATAGGCGCCGTGTTCAAGAGCTGGAACGGCAAGCGCGCCATAGCCTACCGCAACATTGAGGGCATCCCCCACGAGTGGGGTACCGCCACCAACGTTCAGGCCATGGTCTTCGGCAACATGGGCGACTCCTCCGCCACCGGCGTGGCCTTCACGCGCAACCCGGCCAACGGCGAAAAGAAGTTCTTCGGCGAGTATCTCGTCAACGCCCAGGGCGAAGACGTCGTAGCCGGTATTCGTACGCCGGCGCCGATAAACGAGTCCACTAAGAGCGAGCACACCGCCCACCTCAAGTCGCTTGAGAAGGAGATGCCCGAAGCTTACAAGAAGCTCGACGACATCCAAAAGAAGCTTGAGAAGCACTACAAGAATATGCAAGACCTTGAGTTTACCATTCAAGAGGGCAAACTTTGGATGTTGCAGACCCGCGACGGCAAGCGTACCGGTTTGGCCGCTCTCAACATGGCCATGGATATGCTCGATGAGAAGCTAATCGACGTGGAGACCGCTCTGTTGCGCGTCAAGCCGGCTCAACTCGACGAGCTCCTCCACCCGGTCATCGATCCGGTTGCGGAGAAGAAGGCCGCGGTGCTCGGCAAGGGTCTGCCCGCCGGTCCGGGCGGCGCCTCCGGCGCGATTGTCTTCTCCGCACAAGACGCGGTGGACTGGGTTAAGAACGGCAAGGCGAAGAACGTTGTTTTGGTTCGCGAGGAGACCAACCCCGAAGATATCGAGGGTATGCGCGCCGCTCAGGGTATCCTCACCGCTCGCGGCGGTATGACCAGCCACGCCGCGCTCGTCGCCCGCGGCTGGGGCAAG
>LIUJ01000299.1:3887-8238 GCA_001462255.1 Fibrobacteria bacterium GUT77
CGTCGCCCGCGGCTGGGGCAAGTGTTGCATCGTCGGCGCCGCCGATTTCCACATCGACGCTAAAGCCAAGACCATTGTCGTTAAGGGCAAGACGCTCAAGGAGGGCGACGTAGTAACCCTCAACGGCACAAAGGGCAACGTGTACGAGGGGGCGCTTCCCATGATAGACGCGACCGAGAATCCGCGTTTCCAGAGCTTCCTCAAGCTTGCCGACAAATACAAGTCTATGAAAGTGCGCGCCAACGCCGACACGCCTTCCGACGCCAAAGTCGCCCGCAGTTTCGGCGCCGAGGGTATCGGTCTCTTCCGTACCGAGCATATGTTCTACGGCGAGGGTAGCGACGAGCCGTTAGGTTACCTGCGCCAGATGATCCTCTCCAAGAGCGTGCAGGAGCGCCGCGCCGCCTTAGACAAACTCTTCCCGTTCGTCAAGCGCGACATCAAGGCGACAATGCAGGCCATGGCCGGCTTCCCGGTTACCATACGCCTCTTAGACCCGCCGTTGCACGAGTTTGTGCCGGAGAGTCAGGAGAAGGTAAGCGATTTGGCCAAAAAGCTCGGTATCGACTACGGCGATGTTCGGAAACGCGGTGAGAGTTTGAAGGAGGTCAACCCGATGCTCGGTCATCGCGGTGTCCGCCTCGGCATTACCTATCCCGAACTCACCGAGATGCAGGTGCGCGCCATCCTTGAGGCCGCCGCCGAGTTGAGCAAGGAGGGCACGAAGGTCACGCCGGAGATCATGATCCCGGTAACCTGCACACCGAAGGAGCTTGCCCACCAGAAGGTCATCGTCGACAAGGTGGCCGACGAGGTCAAGAAGAAGTATGAGTTGAAGAACTTCGATTACCTCTACGGAACGATGATAGAGATCCCCCGCGCGGCGCTTCTCGCAAACGAGATGGCCACCGAGGCGGAGTTCTTCTCTTTTGGCACCAACGACCTTACGCAGATGGGATTCGGTTTCAGCCGCGACGACATCGGCGCCTTTATGGGCGACTACTTGGACAAGAAGGTTTTGCCCGAAGACCCGTTCCTCAGCATCGACCAGTCCGGTATCGGTCAGTTGGTGCAGTACGGCGTTGAGCGCGGCCGCTCGGTCAGGGAAAAGCTGAAAGTCGGCGTCTGCGGCGAGCACGGCGGCGATCCCGCCTCCGTGGAATTCTTCTACGGTATCGGCTTAAACTACGTGAGTTGCTCACCCTTCCGCGTTCCCATTGCCCGCCTGGCTTCCGCTCACGCTGAGATAAAGGCTAAGAGGGCCGCGAAGTCGTCGTCCGCCAAAAAGTCGGCCAAGAAAACCGACAGGAAAGCGGAGAAGAAGACCGCGAAGAAGGTTGAGAAGAAAGCCGTAAAACCGGCGGCTAAGAAGTCGGCCCCGGCCAAGAAGACCGCTAAGAAGGGTGGCGCGAAAAAGAAGTAACGGCGTAGGCGCGGTTAATCGCGCCCGCTGTTTTAACGTTGGGGCGCGGGCGTAAGCCCGCGCCCTTTTTATCAACGTAATACAAACGGTGGTGAAAGAACCGATAGCCATCGCAAAGCTTTGGGGGTCGCCGCCGCCGAACGATCCGTATCCTATTTTGGGATCATGCCGGATTTGAGTTAAAAACCAAAGCTTCGGTTTTCGTTTCGCTGAATCAATATTTTAAGACATTAACAAAGACGTTACCGTTGCCGTCTTAACATGATGTGCGCGGTTACTGTAATATTATATTTATTTCGGTGGATCTATAATGAAACGACGCTTTTCTGCGGTATCGTCACGCGCGTATTATAGTATATTGACACGGGCAACGCCGTTACTGTGGGCATGGATACTTTTCATGTTGTTTGCGTTGCTGGTCTCCTGTAGCTCCGAATCCAAATCCGTGGCCGCCAAAGGCGCTTACGTCGACGCCGATACGATTTTCTACCACAGAGTTCGCGGCGATATATACAAAATCGCCGGCAAGGAGTGCGACCCTAAGCAGGTCGGCAGGCTAGAAATATTGGCCGATTCCGCTAAGCTTACCTCCCCCGATACGGATTACTCCGTAGTTGTGAGCGACTCCGACGGGACGCCTTACACACTGGGGATCGGGTTGCCGCGTAACTTTGAGCGCGGGCGTGTCTATCCGCTTATAGTATACTTGCACGGCGGAATAGGCACCGAGGTATCCGACAAGGGCGAGCGGGCGTGGGAGATGCTTGGGGGGATTAGGGACAGTATCGACGTAATAATCGCCGGCCCGTCGGGGAACCGTTTTGCGCCGTGGTGGTCGCGTAGGGGGATGGCGCGGATCGTCCACGCCGTCGGCTACGTTAAAACCATGTACGTCGTTGACGCAAGCAAAATTTTTTTGGCCGGCGTGAGCGACGGGGCGACGGGGTGCTACGCGGTGGCGTCGGCTATGGGCGGTGGCGGGCCGTTCGCGGGATTTTTCGCGATATCCGGCTTTGGCGGGATGTTGCCGGGTCTCGGGGTACCGTTATCGATTGACAATTTGAGGAAGCGGCCGATATATAATGTTAACGGCGGGAAAGATCGGCTTTATCCCATAGAGGCGGTAAACGAGTTTGTTGATTATTTGCGTAGGGAGGGGGTGCCGGTTACCGGTAAAATTTATCCCGATGAGGAGCACGGGTTTGATTATAGGGAGCGTGAGTATTCGGAGTTGATAGGGCGGATTAGGGAGTGGTCTCTTTAAAATCTTGACAAACGTATGTCCGTATAATTAATTTAGTATTGTATACCTAAAAAGAACGGAGGGGTTATGCCGCACGCCGTTATAGTGCTTGCAGATGGATTTGAGGAGATTGAGGCGGTGACAGTCATTGACCTTTTGCGCCGCGCCGAGGTTAACGTGACCATACTGGGTCTCGACGGGGTGGAGGTGCGCGGGGCGCACGATATGTGGGTGCGTGCCGACCAGATGTTCCGCGGTTTCAGTGAGCCGTTTGACGCGCTGGTGTTGCCCGGCGGAGGTCAGGGGACGAGGCGTTTGGCCGCGTCGATAGAGTTGCTTGAGTTTGTGAGGCGCGCCTACGAACAAGGTCTGCTCTGCGCCGCCATCTGCGCCGCCCCTACCGTATTCGCCAAAGCCGGTGTTCTCGGCGACAAAAGAGCCGTCTGCTACCCCGGTTGCGAAGAACAAATGGCCGACGCGATAATATCCGAAGACGCCGTAGTCATGGATGAAAATATTATAACAAGCCGATCCGCCGGAACCGCAATCCCTTTCGCTTTAGAGATAATCTCCGCTCTAATGGGGGAAGAGGCGGAAGAACGCGTTCGCTCCGCCATCATTTATTAAATACAAAAAAGGATACGTTAACGCAATGATCTGGGATAAAAAATACGAGACAATGCCGCGAAATGACCTCGCCGTCCTACAAGGTGAGCGCCTCAGGGCCGTAGTCCAAAAGGTTTACGACCGGGTTCCGTTCTACAAGTCCAAATTCGACGCGCGCGGCGTAAATCCCGGCGACATCCGCTCAATCGCCGATATCGCGGCTCTTCCGTTCACCACCAAGGACGAGATGCGCGACGTTTACCCATACGGCCTCTTGGCCTGCCCTCTAAGCGACATCATAGAGATACATACTTCTTCCGGCACCACCGGGAAGCCGGTCGTGGACGCCTACACCCGCGCCGACATCGACCTATGGGGCGAGGCCATGGCGCGGACGCTCTCTATGGGCGGCGCCGGCAAGGACGACATCCTCCAAAACGCCTACGGCTACGGCCTCTTCACCGGCGGCTTAGGCGCCCACTACGGCGCCCAACGCATAGGGGCCACATGCATCCCCATATCCGGCGGCAACACCAAACGCCAGCTCGACTTCCTGCGCGACTTCGGCTCCACCGCTCTCACCTGCACCCCCTCCTACAGCCTATACATAGCGGAGGCCGGGCGCGAAGAGGGAATAAATTTTGAGAAACTGCCCCTAAAACGCGGTTTCTTCGGCGCCGAACCGTGGAGCGACAACATGAGAACGGAAATAGAGGAAAAGTTGAAAATAAAAGCCTACGACATCTTCGGCCTAACCGAAATCATAGGCCCCGGCGTAGCCGCCGAATGCGAGTGCCAAAACCTGTTGCACGTGTTTGAAGACTACTTCTATCCCGAAATAATCAACCCCGACACCGGAGCCGTATTACCCGAAGGCGAAAAAGGGGAATTGGTATTCACCACCCTTACAAAAGAGGGCACCCCGGTTATCCGCTACAGGACAAGGGACATAACCTACCTAACGCGAGAACCGTGCCCCTGCGGCCGCACATCGGTAAAAATGCACAGAATTTTAGGCAGGACAGACGACATGCTGATAGTAAGAGGCGTAAACATTTTCCCGTCGCAAGTGGAACAAG
>LIUJ01000300.1:0-4325 GCA_001462255.1 Fibrobacteria bacterium GUT77
CGCTCAAGGGTATAAGTGGAGCGGGCACACGCATCCGGGCGGTAGCAAGTTGGTATTGCGTGCGTCGGAGGGGGATAGGCTCGTGTTGAGGGCGTTTAATCAAAGTACGAGCGTTATATATAATTCTATCGGGCAGTATCAAACTTTTGCGAAAGATGTTTTGGAGGATTGATATGGCAAGCAAAATTTTTAAAGCGCATAAAGACGAAATAAGGGATTATTGCGTCAAAAATGATCTTAGTTTTGATAAGCTATGTACGTCCCCGTGTTGTTATGATGACGAGGAATTGATTATTTTGTGGGATAGCCATAATCTTGAAAGGGCAAAACTCGGTTTGATGGATGATATTCCTATGCCGTCAATACTGGAAATTTATCTTGAAAACGGCAAACTTCGTTTCGTGCAGACAGACATTACGCGTAAATATTTGGGCGTGTCGGAAGAGTCTAAGTTTACGGCTATGCCGAAAGCCGCCGTTGCGTGATATGGGCGGCGGGGTTAGGGTATTGTGGGTTGAGTCCGGGCGAGATCGCGCCGAATCGGTTGTGCGGTCAAAGTGTTATAACGAGGTAAGGAGCGTTGCGTATGGTTAGGCCTGAATTTAGGGCGTTGGCGTTTACGGTCGCAGTCGCGGTCGCGTCGCTGTCGGTTTCTTGCGTTGTTACCGGCGACGCGGGGTCGGCTATGGTTAGGTATACTTGGGAGGATAGTCAGGTTCGGCGGGGTTATATTCAGGAGATTATAGCCGGTTATGAGGACGTGAGGTATTGGAGAGACTATGTGTACCCTGTTCTCAACGTTTACGAGGACGCGTCGGACGATCCGCTGTACGGCGGAAGCTACGATATACGCGACAAGATTTATTCGAGCGATTTGCCTTATTACGCCAATCGGTACAAGGGCGTTTATATGTCGATATCGCCGGGTAATTATACGGCGGTGTGTAAGGTTTATGACATAGGTCTCAACAACACGTATTACATAGTGGCGAACTACAAAATAAGCGTAGGCGGTCCCGGTACCGTTATGTATTATGAGGTCGCGTTTGACGTTAGGGCGTTCCTTGACGGTAACGACGATTTGGGGTGGGAGTTCGGGAACTACGGCGAAGATCCGAAAGATGATGATCCGATGCTCGAAAAGGCGGTCGGCGCCGAGTTTGTCGGGCGGCTTGAAAAGGGCGGCGTGACCTACTACGCGTTTCGTGAGCGTGGGTAAAATAACGTTTTTTTTTTGCGTTTCGGCGTTCCATTATGTATATTATGCTGTGATTGATGTGTTGCGGATTAACCTCAAAAATATTAACGTAGGAGGTGTGGCGTGTTCAAGTTTATCAAGATCGTTTTGGCGCTCGTCGTCTTGGTCGTTGCCGGCGCGTTCATCTATGACAAGTATTGTTCTATGAGCCGCGACTGCGATGAGGACGGGAAGTGTTGCTGATTTGACGCGTTCGGCGGCGTTGGGGGTTTTGCGGCGCGGCGGTCGTCTTGCGGGCGGCCGCCGTCGCTTTGTTTTGTCGGCGCTGGCGCTTGCGTTGGCGGCGGTGGGTTCGGCGTCGCAGTGGCTTCATTCCGTGCCGGGTGGGGGCGTCCCCACCGTTACTCCGGAAATTGTTCGGATGATAAAGCACGATCCTTCCGCGTTTACCCAGGGGTTGCTTTTTCATGACTCCCTACTATACGAGAGCACCGGGCTTGTGGGCTATTCGAGCCTGCGCCGCGTTGACCCGCGCGGCGGGGCGGTGATAAGTACCGTCGCGTTGGGCGGAGACTACTTCGCGGAGGGGATCGCCGTTTTGGGCGGGGAGCTTGTGCAGCTCACTTGGAAGAACGGCGTGGCGCTTAGGCACGAGTTTCCGGCGTTGCGTAGGGGAACGTTGCCGCCGTTTCGCTATAAGGGCGAGGGGTGGGGGTTGACCAACGACTCCGCGCGGTTCATAATGAGCAACGGGTCGGATACGCTATATTTTCGAGATAAAAAGTTTGAGATTACGCGCGTAGTGCCCGTTACGCTAAACGGGAAACCGCTTATACATTTGAACGAGTTGGAGTACGCGCGGGGTCTGGTCTACGCCAATGTGTGGTACAAGAATTTCGTTGTTGAAATATTTGCGGAGAGCGGAACGGTCAAGCGGGTTATAGACTGTTCGGAGCTTTTAAGAATAGAAAACCCGCCGTCGGTGGACCACGTCTTAAACGGCATAGCCTACGATAAAAAAAAGGACGAGTGGTACCTCACCGGGAAGAATTGGAAAAATATTTTTGTGGTGAAGATACCTAATTAGGTAAAAAACCGTATTTTTGAAAAAAAGATTGATTTTATGGCGTGCGAATGTTATATTTTGAAATAAGTTTACCACTTGATATAGGAGGCGAGGTATGGCTGGTATTGATGCCGTTGCGCAGTATTCAGGTCAGGTCAGAGATTTGAACGATCTTCTCAATGACCCGCTCCGTCCCCTAACGGCGGATGAAGTAGACCATTTTGACGAGTATATGTCGTTCAAAAACAGTGACAAATCGGCAGAGAGCGTTTGTATTACAAACGCCGTAAACCGTGCGAAAGCAAACCTTGATAAGTATATGGGGCTATCGAGAGGTTAAAATGCAACAAAGAAAAACATTTGAGCGGTGGATGCCAGATTTACAGGATTTAAGCTTGTGTTTCTACAAAGAAAAAATAAATAGTAGAGCCGTCGTATACCACAAAAGCAATTTTAAAGCAGTGGATGCATTTTACGAATATAACCTTGATGTCGTTAAAAACGAGATGTATCCGCCATGTGTGGTAAAAGACGATATTTTACCTGATAGACACAAAATTGCGGCTATATATATTTTAGCGTTTCTGAAAAACAAACTTTTTACGGACGGCGACAATCCGCGCCTTAAAAATTGCGTTGATATGTTGGCCAACGAGTATTTTTGCTTAGTGATGTTAAAGGTAATATTGGAGGCGTGGCAAGAAAGCGATGGCGCAATGTGCGAAGTGCGTATGCCCGAAGAGTACGAGCAGTGCTTATTGAAACTATTTTACAAATATACAAAATCATCGCTGTATAGTACAAAAGACACCACATTCATTTACGCGTTGGCAAATATCGTATATTTTATAGAAAAGTGCTATTTAGTGGATTTAAATATGAGTATTTAAGTAAAAAAAGAGGCCCCCGTTGTTCCCAAGTAAAAACGGCATCCTGCTTGCCCCCCTCGCCGGGATTACCGAGCCCGTTTACCGCCGGATCTGTAGGCGTTTGGGGGCCGACGCCGTAGTTACGGAGATGGTCAGCGCCGACGGGTTGCATTACAAGTCGGAGAATACCGCTAAGTTGATGGAGTTTGACGAGTCGGAGCGGCCTATTGGGGTGCAGTTCTTCGGGAACGACCCGGAACGGTTAGCCAACGCGGCCAAGTTCGCCTACGAGCGGGTGAGGCCGGACTTCATCGACCTAAACGCCGGTTGCCCCGTAGCCAAAGTAGTAAAGAACGGCGCCGGTTCCGCACTTTTGAAGGACGCCGCCCGTTTCGGCAGAATTGTGGAGGCAATGTCCAAAGCCGTCCCGATACCGGTTACGGTAAAAATACGCTCCGGGTGGAATACGCACGAATGGGTGGACGCGGAGTTCGCCAAAATATCCCAGGAGAGCGGCGCCGCGGCGGTAACGTTACACCCACGGTCGCAAACGATGATGTTCACCGGACACTCCTTTTGGGAGCGCGTAGCCGTAGTCAAACAAGCCGTGTCAATCCCCGTAATAGGCAACGGCGACATAACAAGCGGCGCCGACGCGTTAAAAATGTTTAAAGAAACCGACTGCGACGCCGTAATGATAGGCAGAGGCAGCTTAGGAAACCCATGGCTGTTCGCCGAGATAAAAGCGGCATTAAAAGGAGAGCCGTTCGTAAGTCCATCCAGGCAAGAACGTAAGGAATTAATAATAGATCACATTCGAGCTTTCAGAGACCTGCACGGCGAACAAAGAGCCTGCGGGGAGATGAAAAAGTGCGTAGCCTGGTATCTAAAAGGTCTTCCCGGGGCAAGCGCCGCAAGAGCCAATGTATTCGCGTCGTCATCGTCTATAATGATAGAAGAGATAGTTAATAATTTTTTTAAAGTGTGATTTTGATTTTTATTATATTACATATATATCATCCAAAACCCCAAAAAAACACAAAAAACAAAAAGGAACTGTCTGTATTATGGCAAACGTAAAATTCTACGCCGGCGAGTCTTTCCCCCTCGAAATGCACAAAGTGCGCATTATCCAAAAGCTGAACCTCATCCCCGTTGAGGATCGCGGCAAGGCCATTGCCGGGGCGGGCAA
>LIUJ01000300.1:4655-4838 GCA_001462255.1 Fibrobacteria bacterium GUT77
GCCTGCGAAAACATCCTCTCGCAGACCTTCGTCAAGCCCGGCTACGTGGTGCCTATGAACTACCACTTCACCACGGCCAAGGCGCTTATCACGCTCAACGGCGGGACGGTGGAGGAACTCATCATCGACGAGGGGTTGAAGATCAAGAGCAAATGCGATTTTAAGGGGGACATAGACATCGGG
>LIUJ01000301.1 GCA_001462255.1 Fibrobacteria bacterium GUT77
CCTGCTCATTTCCGGTTTTTCGCTTCGCTCCTTACTCTCTTGGGCGTAGCCGTCGTATCTGGCGCCGGTCAGTCCGGCTATAAAAAAATCATCCGAGAATGAATAACGAGCGTCGATTAAAAAATCGACCGTGACGCCGTTGGACTCAATATTTTTCGCGCCGCCGAGCCCGAAATGCCCGTCGGGATCGCTTATCGCGGCGTTACGATAAGTTCCGCTTGCCGCGCCACCTACCGTTATATTATCGGTAATCTCACCCTGATAATCAACGGCGTAAAGAACCGTATTTCCATTTGTCGCCCCGCTCTGCTTGTCTTTGTAGTGATAGGCGAACATCCCTTGGTCGTAGGCGCCGACGCTTACTTGTTGTGTGATTTTGTGATTATCCAAAATATTCGCGGACAGAGTATACGCGGCGTCGAAAGATTTGTGGTAATTGTTGCTCTTGCGCATAAGCGTATCGTCCCGCGTAGGATCGGGGTCGCGCAGTGTGGGAATGGTCGTGCCGTTGTCGTGGACAAACGGGTAATCGTTGTCGCTTTTTGACGCGTCCACATTTATCTGATGGCTGATACGGTTTATTTTTTGTGACGACGCGGTTGATTTTTTGCCGCCGCGCCTGACGACGGCCCCGCCCTTGATTAGTCCGAAGCTGCCGGCTTCGACGTTTATGCTAGTGATGTCGCGATTCGTCTCTTTGTCGGTCGTAAACAGTTCGATAACCCCGCCCATCCCGCCGCCCATTTGGCGGAGGTTGGACGTGCCTTTGGTAACGCGGATTTCCGTTATCTTGTCGAGCGGCAATTTGCTCAAATCCACCGCCCCGGATGAGGCGGTATTGAGCGGTACGCCGTCTAAATAAACGCGTAACCCCTTCGCCGTCCCGCCGCGTATGGAACTCTCGGCGTACTGTCCGTACCCGCCCATCGACCGTATGTCTACGCCGGAAACCGATTCGAGCACACTCGGCAAATCGGCGAATTTGCCTTGAAATTCCGAGGCTTTTATTATACGGGATGACGGGGAGAGCGCCGCAGCTACGCGGTGTTTGACGGTTATTTCAAAGTCGTCGTTTATGGTGATGATGTTATAGTCATTATTGATAGCGGTATCATCATCAGAAACAACGGTATTAACATTAACGCTATCGCCTTGATTGATCGCATTGCCGATAGTCGTGTCAATAGCGTCGCCGATGATAATATAGTTGTCGTTATCAACGTTATTATCAACAACGGTACCACCGCCTTGAACGTTGGCGTCGGACGATGCCTGCGTCGGCGCGGCAAGCGCGAGCGGCAACAACACGGCGAGGGCACGGACGCGGGCAAGCGTCGGCGCGTTATTCTGTATCGGCACGGAAAAAATCCCCCTCCGATCCCAACTCCGAGGATCGTGGTTGATGAAAAAAATCAGGCAGGTCTCCTGGCTTTCCCCGGGTTGCCGCGCCTTCCCGCTCCTATTACGGAACAGTGGCGTGACGTTTCGGCTACCCATAACCCGCTAAACCAACGCGGATTGGGATTTACAGTGGCGGGTCCGCTCCCGATTTTCACGGGATTCCCTTGCTCCTGACGAATAACAATATACTATTTGGCGGGAGATGGCGTCAAATATATTATATTTATTATTTATGGGTACCTTTAGAAACGGTTTTCTAAAAAAAAAAAGAATATGCGTCGTGTCCCCCATATTATAAAGTTAATCGCCCTTTGGATGGCCGCGGTAACGCTTGCCCTTGTCGTCCTTGTGTTTGCCGTAAGCATCGCGTTCTACCAAATCCTCACGCTTCCGTCCGTCCAGGAGCGCGCGTTGCGTATCGCCGAGGGGAAGATAGCCGATCTCGGTTTCTTTAACGGAGACATAACCATTGAGCGAATTTCGTCCAACCTCATATCCGGCGTCGACATCTACGGCGTGCGCGCTGTGGGGAAGTCCGGGTACGGGGACTCCGTGTACGTAGGTCACGTGGCGGCGCGCTACCGGATTCCGCCGCTCCTCAGAAAGACGGTGAGTGTGCACAAGGTCACCGTCACGGACGTGCGCGGGCATGTCGTCATGTCGCCGTACGGCGGCATCATGATTCCGTTTATGCCGGTTGAATACTATGATAAGACGGATTCCGTCGCGCTTGACGGCCAAGCGTCGGCGCCGCGTCACCGCCGAAAAAAGTCAAAAGAGTCGAAGTATTCCGACGCGGACGGACACCCCGATCCGTCTAAATGGCCTTGGAAGGTAAAGATCGGACAGGCGCGGGTGAACGGTATAAACGCCGTATACCGCGATTTAAAGAGCAATATGGTGGGTGAGATAGTAAACGCGACGGCTCAAGCGCGGTTCCACACAATCGACTCCTTTTCGGTGGAACTTCGCGTCCCGAGCGGATCGTACGCAAGTCCTTGGTGGAACGGGGCGATTGACACCATCGGCGTGTCGGGGGTTATCACTTGGAACGATTTGGAAGTGCGCTCCTTGTTGCTCAAAGGGGCGACGACGCGCGTTACGGCGGCCGGAAAGCTCTCCTACTACGAGGGGAAACCGTGGGATCTCCGCGCTGATTTCATTACCTCTATCGGCCCCCTCCCCGTGCTCTACGAAAACGTAGACGGACTCGGCAAGGACGGTTCTCTTGAGGGAAAAGCCACCTTTGGGGGCACGCTGTACGAACCGATCTTCGGGGCGAAGGTTAAGGGATACGGAATCGCGTATAAGGGGTACGAGCTCACCTCCTTTGATGTCGACGCCGCCTACGGCCGCGACGAGTTCGGGCGCGCTCGTGTCCGCGGCGGAAACGCCCTCGGTCGCTTTGACGCGGACGCGAAGCTCCTAATGAAAAATCTTATGCGCGGTCCGGCGTTCGGCGACTACGACGCTACCGTACTGCTGAGCGTGCTTGACGCGAAGGGAATCGCCGAAGAACTGCAAATCAAACTGCCGCTCCCGATAGACGGGGGCAGACTGCGCCTGAAGGCCGACGGTAAGTGCTTCGAAATACCGACGCAAGCCGATCTAACGGCGGAGTTTGAGGGCGCGGATTTGGTCGACGGCGCGATTAACGCGAACGCGCGTCTCAAAAACGATTCGTGGGAATTTGACGGATCATGGGGTGCCAATAGCGTTAATGGGCGCGGCAATATAGACTTTAAGAAGCTTAAATTCAGCGGTACGGCGGACGCCGACATCCCCGATCCGTCCGGGCCCGTCGCCGCCTTTTCAAAGGAACGCGCGCAGGGCAAATTGGAACTCTCCGCGGAGTTTGACGGGCGGCTTAACGACATGCGGAAGTTTACCGCGGTCGCCGTCGCCAAAGGGGACGGGATCCGTTGGCGCGGCATACGCGCCGATTCCCTTGAGGCGCACCTATCAATTGACAGCGCCGGGGTTAAGTTGCGGAGAGCCGACGGGCACGTGTACGGTCGCGTCGATTCCTTGGCCGCGTTATTCGGGCAGGGCGGCAAAGTCGGCGGGTACATCGACGCGGACGTCTCAATGAAGGGCGGCTTCGACGATCCGCTTATCAACGCGCGCGTGCGCGGACACGGGTTGCGCTACGCGCAATACGTTGTGGACACGCTTACCGCGTTTGCGTCCGTGGAAAAAGACACCGTGCGCTGGAACAACCTTTATCTGCGCGGAATGGGCACGATCTTAGAGAGCGGCGGAAGCTTGATTGTGGGACGCGACATGGCGCTAAGCGGCGGCGTTGAACTGTTCGACGAGCGCCCGGACGGATCGCGCGTGTCGGCCGGTCGGCTTACCGCCGGCGGCACAATTACCGCCGACTCAATTAAGGGCAACTGCCGCCTCGTATCGCTGCCGCTAAGAATGCTCGACCCGTGGATTCCGCCGGAACATAGAGTAAACGGTATCGCCTCGCTCACCGGAGACTTCTCCGGCACGCCGACCAATCCGAGCGGTAGGGTCAACTTCAAACTCACCGATCCGGTCTACGGTAAGTACGGTATCCGCTCCGTAACCGGCGACGCGGCGCTCTCCGACTCCACGCTGACGGCTACGGCGCTTATCAAGACGAGCGACGCGGCAAATCCGATAGAAATCAAGGCGCTCCTGCCGTTACTGCCGTCGTCGGGATACAAGATTGACGAAACGGGAAATCGTGTCGCGCAAATAAACGCGACCGCCGACAAGTTTGATTTAGGCGAGCTCTCGGCAAGGTTTGTTGAACCGGAGTGCAAAATCGCGGGCGACGCGGATTTTGACGTGAAGCTCACGAACGCCGGCGGCGGATGGAACATAGGCGGAAAGTTGACGATCCCAAACGCCGGAGTGCGCTCCGAACGGCTGGAAGCGAATGTTGACAGCTTAAGCGTAAACGTAGACTTGTCGGGGACGCCGCAAAAACCGTACGCGGCTTTTGCAATCGCGACAAAGCGGGCGGATATGGGGCGATTGCGAATGGACAGAAGCGTTATAAAGGGGCGTAGCGGTATTGATACGTTGCTGTTGGATTCCGCCGCTTTCGTGTTTAGAGACAGCGGCGTTGTTGATCTCAAAGGTATGTTGCGCTACGGCGGGTTGGATTCCGTATTTCACAACCAAAATTTTTACGCGCAGTATCGAATAAGGAAATTGCCCGTTTCCGCCTTTTCGCGCTTAGTGTCGAATGTCAGATTGCGCAACGGCGTTTTTAACGGTTCCGGTTTGATACACGCGACCGGCGGCAGACCCTTGGTTGACGGAACGCTCCGCTTGACAGGACTCAATGTGGTTATTCCCGACATAAACCCGACTTTGGGCCCGTTGGACGCAAACCTGAGATTTTCCGACAGCACGGTCACTATAACGTCGCTCAACGCCAAGTGGGGGCGCGGCAGTTTGTCGGCATCGGGGCGGACCGCTTGGAATTTGGAGAAGATCGCCGACGTCAACCTGAATGTGAGGGGCAAAAACCTCTCCTTTGAGCTACCAGACGTGGTCAACGTGGGCGTGACTGACGCCGATTTGCGGATAAGCGATCTCAGCGGCGGAATGATCGTAGACGGTAGGGTGACAATGGGGCCCACAAGCTACGTGCGCGACCTCAACATCGTTGAACTTATCAATCAAATGCAAGTCGCCGCCGACGTCCGCCGGACGCCGAACCCGTTCCTACAAAGCATCCTGTTGCGCGTCGATCTCAATTTGGCCAACAACGTCAGCGTCGACATGAACGTCGGCACGCTCCTTATGGACGGGCGGCTTACGGTTGCCGGAACGGCCGGTAGCCCAGGAATAGTCGGGGAGATAAAGATTGTCGACGGCTTCGTCTACTACTTAGACCGCAAATTTACTATAGCCGAGGGGGTAATATTCAACCCCGACCATTCAAGGATCAACCCAACCATCAAAATCACCGCGAAGGCGGACGTTATCACGTTCTCCCCGGACTCCAAATCGGAGCAGTTCACCATAACGCTAAACGTAACCGGCACAATGGACAATCCCGTAGTGCGTTTCATGGCCGAGCCTACGCTAAGCGAACTCGACATTTTGAGCATACTGACTTTCGGTGAGAGGATGGGCGGCATGGGTAGCGACATAAACAACCGGCTAATGAACATAGCCGCGCAACAGGCCATAGGATTGGGGACGCGCAGATTGGAAAAATTGCTGAACTTGGATAGGGTGAGCGTTAGCGGCGACGTGCTTGGAACGGGGAACAGCCAAAGCGCCGGCGCCACAATAGGCGTGTCAAAACGCTTCACCTCGCGTCTAAACGTCTCCTACGAGACAAACACCAACAAATTGAGCGACAGAAAGGTAACGGCGCAGTACCGTTTGTTGCAAAATCTATTCCTCGAAGGGCTTACGACCAGCGACGGGGAGAACGCGTTGGACCTTATTTTGAGGTACAGCAGATGAGCGGCTCTACACGAAAATACGCCGTCTTGTTCCTGATACTGACGACGTGCGGTCTCTTTCCGTCGCGCGGCGCCGCGCAAACGTACTTAGACTCGCTGATACTGCACCAAAGACGGATGCAAGATTTAGAGGAGCGCCAAGACGGGGGGAGCCAACAAGAAACGGGGCGCGAGGCGTCGCCGCAACAGAGCGGGCAGACGCTCTCCCGTAGCGAGGCGCGTGCGCTTGAGCGCGCTCAGCGTGAAGAACTTAAGCGGCGCGAACAGCGTATGTGGCGCGTGCGCTCCGTGGATTTTGCGGGCAACGCCGCCTACGGCAAAAGAGATCTCCAAAGCCTGATGGAGCTAAAGCGCAAATCGCGTTTCACCGACTACCTTATGAAATCCGACGTAGACGCGCTGACGGCGTTTTACAAAAACAACGGATTCGAGTACGTAAGCGTTAAGGCCAAAAGCGAGCGTGACAGCGCGACCCGCGGCGTAAAGGTTTACGTCTCCGTGGAGGAGGGGCGACGCATTCACGTGAGCGAGGTAGGCGTAGACGCGCAACGGTTCGCGCCGGGTTCCGGCGCTATGCGCAAACTCGCGACCAAACGCGGCGCGCCGCTCGTTCACTCAGACGTGCGCCAAGATTGCCGCACGCTGAAAGAAATCGCCGGTGAACACGGATTTCTCGAAGCCGTCGTCGAACCGGAAGTTTTTATAGATACGGTTGAGTGTCAGGCAAGCGTGGTCTTCAAGGTACGGGAGGGTCCGGTCGTAAAAATCGGCGGCATCAGCATAGATGCGACCGGGTTCAGAAGAGTTACGGTAGAACGGGAACTCTCCATACGCAAGGGCGACACGCTTAACCTGCGCACGGTGCGTCAGTCCGAACGCAATCTGTACATAACCGGCCTATTCAACTATGTGCAAATAAAGCCGAAGTTTGATTCTACCGTAGCCGCAGTCACCCTACCCGACAGCGTCTACGACGTGCTGGTACGCGTGACGCGGGGCGAGTACATACGTGCGCAGGCCGGCCTCGGCTACAGCACCGACGAGGGCGCGAGGGTATCCGCCTCCGCCACTTGGAAAAATATGTTCGCCCTCGGACAAAGCCTCACGCTAAGCACCAAAATTTCGCAGGTGTCCCAAGGCGCGGAAGTGATTCACGCCGTCCCCTGGTTCCTATATATGCCGTTGCAACTCAACACAAAACTGTACTACACACGATTCGACAGGCCGCAACTCTACAAGGGCACCTTCGACGGACTGCGCCTCGCGCTCGGTCGACAGTCCAACCACGACATACTCTACCAAGTTTGGTCGCAGTGGGAAGACGTGCAATGGATCGAGCCGCCGACCCAAGACATAGCCGACGTTCCCAACGACCCGACGCAAAGCATAGGCGGCGATATAGCCTACGACGTAAGGAACGATCTGTTCAGCCCTACAAAAGGCGGTTTCGTCCGACTTGGCGTGGAACTGGCCGGCGTCTTCGGCGGAAAATCCAACCAATTCTTAAAGACGACCTTCGACTCTCGCGTCTACTTCACAAACCGCTCGCGTTGCCACCTCTCCATGGCCGCCCGTACCGGTTACGCCATGCCCTACGGCAAAAGCGCGGACGTTCCCCCGCAAAACAAGTTCTACGGCGGCGGCAGCACAACCGTAAGAGGTTTTCCGGTGGACAAGCTCGCCGTTCTCAACGATGAGCCGTTACTGGGAAATTTTTACGTATTCCTAAACGTCGCCGACGTTCGCGTCCCCATGTTTTGGTGGATACGCGGAGACTCGTTCCTAAACTGGTTCAACGCCGCAGTATTCGTAGACGCCGGAAACGTATGGTCGAACTTCGACGAAATAACGTCGGTGGGAGATTTCATCGGCGACTTGCGATGGTCGGCGGGCCCCGGTCTGCGAATAGACACGCCAATAAAGTTAGTGGCGCGGTTGGACTTCGGATTCAAGATAGACAGACGTCCGGGGGAAAGCGCTTACGAAATACACTTTGATTTGGGACAGCCGTTTTGACGTATGCTCAAATCAATGAAAATCGTTAAATAAGAACCGCTCACCGCAAAATTTACAAAAAAAACATAGCGACAAATGCCGGTAGCTATTATATTGATATAGATACCGGTTATGACGATTAAACGCGGATAAACGATTTTAAGTGATATAATAACAGTATAATAAATGTTTCAAAAAGAGGTGCTCATGAACACGAAAATCATTAAAATAGGAACGGCGTTCGCGGTGTTTGCGGCACTGGTTTGCGCGGTGTGGGCGCAGGCGAATTATACGGAGGCTTTGAGCGGATTAAGCGGCGCCGATAAAACGTTGGATATGGTCTATGTTGAGGGTGGAACGTTCACGCGGGGATGTTCCACTGGGGATACCGCGTGCGAGGCGACGGAAAAACCGGCGCATAGTGTGACGTTGAGTAATTATTACGTCGGCAAATACGAGGTGACGAATGCCCAATGGGAGGCAATAATGGGCAAAAGCGAATGCGCGCCTCCCTCCTGCTACGGCGCGCTTAGCGCCAACGCGCCCAAAACGAGCGTTACCTGGTATGACGCCGTTGAATTTACGTGTAAATTAAGGCAAAGTACCGGAAAGCGTTATCGTTTGTTGACGGACGCGGAATTTGAGTACGCGGCTCGCGGAGGCAAACTGACGCGCAATTATCTTTATTCCGGCAGCAATACCGCCAATGACGTCGCGTGGACTTCGGCCAATTCCGGCGGCGGTTACGGAGCCAAGGAAGTGGGGACAAAGGCCGCCAACGAACTCGGCATATACGACCTAAGCGGTAACGTATACGAGTGGACGCTTGACAGTTGGTCTCAGGGCGGTTACACCGACGGCGCCAAAACTAATCCGATAAATAGACCTACCGCCCATACTCAAAAGACGCGCCGAGGCGGTAGTTACGACCAACCTGCGTCGGAAAGCCGCGTTTCTGCGCACAAAATACGTTCGATTGAGGGTAAAGACGGTTCGATAGGGTTTCGTTTGGCCGTCTCCGCGTCGGACAATGATCCCGCCGCCGCGCTGAATCCGTGCGAAATAACGCAACCTTTCCCGACCGGTGCCAAAATAAGTTTCCGCGATGAGAGGATAGCCACCGCTTCCGATGAGGCGTGGATATACGACATGGGTGAGTATAACCCCGGTATGGGATATGTACTTAGACTATCGGCCGACGGCGCGGCAAAATATGCCGTGATTATGAATTATAACGGTACGCAGTTTGTTACCGAACAAGCTTCCGGCGAATGGTTCACGACCAACGGTTACACCTTGTATATCGTGCCGAGTACCGGCACCGCGAAGCAGTATTTGTACCTTCCGCTTTGCAGAGCCAAGTGCGATAATATGTCTATGATGTCTACAACCGATATGCCCGGTAGATACGAGCGCGTTAAACTTTCTGATTTTAACGGGGCGGATAAGGTCACTCTTCCCGCCGTTAGCGGTCCCAAGACTCCCGAAGCGTTGGCCCAAGCCGCAGGAAAAATCAACACGGATATGGCTAATCCCCCGACAACCGGACATGACTCGCGACTTATAGAGGGGGCAAATTACGCGTGGGTGCAAGACAATGTCGCCATGAACGCGGGCGGGACGCATAGGTATCGCAAAGATTTTGACTCAAATACGGACATGAGGTTCGTAGTTTGGGACGCGATGGCCAATACGTCAACCTTGTTGGCTCACGGCCCGTGGTTCACGGTAGACAACTCCTTCTTGCGTGTCAACGATCCCAACGGCGCTACATACGATTACCTATACAGTGTTGTAGGAGATACGGTGTTTTATCACATATCGTTCCAATCATACGAACCCGGTGATTTCAGAATGCTCAAAAAAATGAGCGCGAGTAGCGTCCCGCAGTGGAAAGAACCCACTTCCAACACCACATACAACCAAGGCGCTTCAAAGTACATTCCCCCAAGCGTGGAGGGGACGGGGGTTCCCGCGTCCATAGCGGCAAAGGGCGTAGCCGCCAAATCCGCCCGGTTGGCGTTGTTAGGCCGAACGCTGATCGTAAACGCTCCCGCCGGCGCAAAAGCCGATGTAAGGATATTGAGTCTTACCGGCAAAACGGTGGCGAGGTTTAACGCGGTAGGCGCGACGAGTTTGTCGCTCCGAAGAATCCCCGCCGGCGCCTACCTTATAGAGGCGAAAATAGACGGTACGGCGCTGACGCGGTCGGTTGTGTTGCGGTAGTTGTCCGGTAGGGGCGCGATTTATCGCGTCCCCGTTCCCGCCAACATCCTCTCCAACTCCAAAAGTACCCTATCAACCCCGTCCCCAGTAACCGCCGACATCCCGAGCCATCCGTCGGGAATCTTTATCTCCGAGTCGGCTCCGATCAAATCGGTCTTAGTCATGATAAAGCATTTGGGTTTACCCGCCAGCAGTTCGCTGTAATGATTCAATTCGTTTATGAGCACCGCCGCGTCCCCCTCCGGATCCTCCGAACCGGCCTCCACCATTACCGCGAGCACGCTCGTCCGCTCAATGTGGCGCAGAAAGCGTATTCCCATACCCTTGCCCTCGTGGCAACCCTCTATCAGCCCGGGGATGTCGGCCACCACGTAGGACGATCCGAACGGGCCGCTTTTACTCGTGACTATGCCGAGGTGCGGTTCTTTGGTGGTGAACGGGTAGTCGGCGATTTTAGGCCTCGCGTGGGATACGCGCGATAGGAAAGTCGACTTCCCGGCGTTGGGGCGGCCTACCAACCCCACGTCGGCCAATACCTTTAAAACTAATTTTAATTTTCGCTCCTCGCCCGGTTTGCCCGATTCGCTGGACTGCGGGTTCGGGTCGTGGAAGGAGGCCAGCGCCGCATTCCCGCGCCCGCCGCGCCCGCCCTTGGCCACGAGTTCCAGCTGACCCTCGCTCAGGCAGTCGAGCAACGTCTCGCCGGTGGCGTCGTCGTAGACGATGGTTCCGAGCGGCACGGGGATCACTACGTCCTCCGCGCTCCTGCCGGTCTGGTTCTTCCCCTTGCCGTGGGCGCCGCGCTCCGCCTTGTAGTGTCGGCGGTAGGCCACGTCTTGCAATGTGTGAATCTGCTTTGACCCGGATAGATAGATGTGCCCGCCGCGCCCCCCGTCGCCGCCGTCGGGACGTCCCTTAGGCTTATACTTCTGCCGCTCGTAGGAGTGGCACCCGTTGCCGCCGTCCCCGGCCCTCAATTCGATGGTGGTTTCATCTATAAACATAACCAAAATATAGCATTTACGCCGTGTCAATATGTATATTATTTGTTTGTTATCGTAATTGATGAATTGATAAATCGACGAATCATCAAACAATATCACCACAATACAGTAGGATATAATGACCGCGACCGATACCGTTAATACCGATACCGATGCAATCAATACCGCAAATGCCGTTAGGCGCGTTTACGTTGAGAAGCGGCCTGATTATGACGTCCGTTCTGCCCGCTTGTTGGCCGATTTGCGGGATAATCTTGGGATTTTGGGGATTAACGGCGTCCGTACCTTGAATAGGTATGACGCGGAGGGTCTGTCCGACGCTTATTACGCGGCGGCGCGGGACAGCATTTTTGCCGAGTTGCCGGTGGACCTGGTGTACGACGAGGAGATGCCGATAGGCCCCGACGAGCGGGCGTTTGCCGTTGAATACCTACCGGGGCAGTACGATCAGCGGGCCGACGGCGCGGCGCAATGCGTCCAGCTGTTGACGCACGCGGCGCCGCCCAAGATCGCTTCGGCGCGGGTAATCGTCCTTAGGGGCGATATCGACGAGCGTGATTTTATAAGGATAAAGAGCTATTGCATAAATCCCGTAGACTCTCGCGAAGCCTCGCTCGACAAACCGGCAAGCCTTGATATGCGGGCCGAGCAACCTCCCGACGTGGCCGTTCTGCGCGGGTTTATCAATCTTGACGACGGCGAGGTCAATAAGCTAAGGCAAGACTTGGGGTTGGCGATGAAGAGCGACGACCTCCTCTTCTGCCAAAAATATTTTCGTGACACGGAGGGACGCGACCCGACCATAACGGAGGTGCGCGTGCTTGATACCTATTGGTCCGACCACTGCCGCCACACGACATTCCTCACCGCGATAAACGATGTGGAGATAGAGGAGACGGCGCTCAACGGACCCGTCGTCACGGCGTTCGAGACCTATATGCGCGCCCGTGAGTACGTCTACGGCGACGCGGAGGATACCCGCGCCATATCGCTTATGGACATCGCCCTGATGGGGATGAGGGAGTTGCGGAAGAAGGGGACGCTTAGCGACTTAGACGCCTCCGACGAGGTGAACGCTTGTAGCATAGTCGTTCCGGCGGTTGTGGACGGCAAAACGGAGGATTGGCTTGTGATGTTCAAG
>LIUJ01000302.1 GCA_001462255.1 Fibrobacteria bacterium GUT77
AAGCATGGTAACGGTAAGAAAACCAACCCCCGAGGAAATCGCGGAAATGGAAAAGCAACCCACCTGGGAATGTGAAGCGTCCGAGTTCAAGTGGAGCTACACCGACAAGGAAACCTGCTTAGTCACGAAGGGCAAGGTAACCGTGACTTACGAAGGCGGCGAAGCCAGCTTTGAAGAAGGCGACCTTGTCACGTTCGAGAAAGGTTTGCGCTGCGTGTGGAAAGTAAAGGAAGACGTGGAAAAACATTACAAGTTCGGTTAATTCTTGTAATTCCAAGAAATTCCCCCGTTTATTAAGACGGGGGGATTTTTTCTACGCGTGAGCCGTCTTGCTCCCGCAAATATCGCAAAATCGCGCCCCGTCGGGATAGATGAATTTGGTTTTGTGATAGTCGCAGTCGGGGTTAGTGCAGATGTTGATGTCCGGAACGTCCTCGGCGTCGGGCAACGTGCTTCCGCATTTAAGGCAAAAGCGCGATTCGACTCGGTAGGACCGCTCCCCGCAGTTAGCGCATGTTTTCATAATGTACGCTCCTTTTTGTTTTATCAATTATAGCATACTTTAAAACGTTTGTCAATACATAAAAAATTTAATTTCACGCACAATAGCTTTATGTTTAAGAAATATCTTACGCGCTTCGCGAACGTCGTCGTTTTAACCGTGCTGTTACAGGCGGTTATGTTCGCCGCGCTTATTTATGAAGCCGGGCGAATATACCTCCCCGCCGGAATCGCGCTTATAACCCTTTCGTTTATATGCGCCGTGTTCGTCGCGACCGGCGAAACTCACCCCGTGTACAGATTGGCATGGGTGCTGACTATCATGTTCGTGCCGGTACTCGGCGGCGTGATCTACGTCGTCTATAACAGCCGCCGCGTCAGCCGCTTAATAGACAGGGAGTTTCACAAACGTTTTCAAGCCGCGTTGAAGCACAAGAGCCGCGAACAGGAACTCGTCAACGGCGACAGGGCTTCGCGCTATACCGCGCAATACCTGAAAGAAGCGGTCGGGTTCACGCCGTCCGCGTTAAGCGACTGCGCCTACTTCCCGCTCGGCGAGAACAAGCTCAGCCTTATGTTGGAGGAGCTTAGAAAAGCCGAGCGTTACATCTTCCTCGAATACTTCATAATAGAGGAAGGCGCGGTGTGGGACGCGGTCTACGCGATTCTCGAACAAAAAGCCCGCGAAGGCGTGGACGTTCGGCTGATTTACGACGGGGCGGGCTGTTTATACCCCCTGCCCTTCGGGTTCAAAAAGCAGATGGAAAAGGCGGGCATAAAGATTCGCGTGTTCAATCCGGTGAAGCCGTTCGTTTCGCCGCGCGTGAACGTTCGCAACCACCGCAAAATCGCGGTTATCGACGGGAAAAGAGCCTTCTGCGGCGGGCTGAACTTGGCGGACCAGTACGTCAACCTTAAAGAGATGTACGGGCATTGGAAGGACAGCGCGTCAATGGTGGACGGCGGCGCGGCTTGGGACATGACGCTGATGTTCCTGTCGATGTGGGACTTTTTGAGCCGCGATGAACAAGAGCAGATCGATTACGACGCGTTCAAACCCGAAGCGCGCGTAGGTTCCGGCGTCGCCGCGAATCCCGAAGCGGGGCTTGCCGTGCCGATGTTCGATATTCCGCACGATAAAGTCACCGTGTCGGAGCATGTGTTTTTAAGCCTGATTTCGCGCGCCGAGAAGTACGTCTATATCACGACGCCGTATCTTATGTGCGGAAGCGAGATCCTGTCCGCGTTGTACGTCGCGGCGAAAAGCGGCGTGGACGTGCGGATCATTACGCCGTACGTCGCCGATAAGCGTATAGTCAACGCCGTCACAAAGTCGTATTACCGCGGTTTATTAGAGAACAAGATCCGCATTTTCGAATACGCGCCCGGATTCATTCACGCGAAGAACATCATCGCCGACGGCAAGCGCGCTATGGTCGGCACCGCGAATCTCGACTACATCTCGCTTTATATGCACCACGAATGCGGCGTGTGCTTCTTCGGCGGGAAGGTGGTCGCCGACTTGGAGAGCGATTTCACGAAGACGTTCGGCTTGTGCAACGAGGTGACGCTTTTGGATTTGGAGCGCGTCCATCCGTTAATGCGGGCGGCGCAAAGGGCGTGCAGGATCCTCGCGCCTTTTTTGTAAAATCAAAACGGCGGGTTAATAGCCCTCTGCCATAAGAATATTTCCCGCAAAAACGGTGTAACACCCTTGTTACGCCGTTTTTCTCTGCCCGTCGTGGGCTTTCCCTGCCGCAGTTTCAAAATCAAACGCCCCGATAAAGTTATAGACGATATTTATTCTGCGCTCCTTGCTTTTACGGTTCATAGCGGATATTTCTATCCTGTCAATGAACTCGCGTATGACCGCCCCGTCCAAACTTTTCAAATCGGTGTACTTCTTCGCCGCGGCTATAAAAGACTTGACGCTGTGCTTTTTCTTTTCCCTCTGCTTAACGTCCTGCTTCATTGTTTCAATCGACGATTTCAAGCCGTCCTGTTCGTTTTCATAATCGCGCGACAGTTTGATAAACCGCTCGTCGGTCAGCTTGCCCGTTACGTTGTCCTCATAAAGTCTTTTAATAATAGTATCAAGCTCGGCAAACCTTTTTTCGGCTTTCGCCAACGCTTCCCGTTCCCCCGCGAGTTCCCTGTCCTGTTCTTTCGCGGACATTTCCGCCGCCTCGCGGACAAAATCGCTCTCGTGCTTGGAAACGTAGGCGATTGCCTCGCGCAGATTCCGCAAGACGATTTCCTGTAAAATCATATTGCGGATTGTGTGTGTCGTGCATTGGTCGCGGTCTTTGCGGTAAGTCGAACAAATGTAATACTCCTGCTCCGGCTTGAAATGGTTTGCACGGCAGAGGTACATTTTTTCGCCGCAGTCCTCGCAGAACAGTATCCCGCTGAACAAACCCATATCGCCCATTCGCGTGGGGCGGCGGCGCGATTTCCGCAAGTTTTGAACAATCTCGAACACGCTTTCCTCGATAATCGCCTCGTGCGTGTTCTGAAACACAGCCCATTGAGAGGGGTCGTTGTGCAGGGTTACACGGTCTTTGAAAGACTTTTGATAAGTCTTGAAGTTCACCGTATGACCGAAGTATTCCAATCGCTCCAATATTGCGGAAACCGTTTCCGGCGACCATTTACACTTGTCTTTGCGCGGTGTTTTCACCGGAGTGGCGATTCCTTTCGACGCCCAATAGGCGGCGGGAGATAGGATTTGGTTTTTCCGCAACCAAGTAGCGATTTGCGCCGGACCTTTGCCCTCTATACAAAGCGCGAAAATTTTTTGAACGACGGCGGCGGCTTCCTCGTCAACCACCCACTTTTTCTTGTCGGTCGGGTGTTATAGATTTTCGATTGAAAACAGAATGAATCTGTTTTCAATCGTCGCCGCCGATGGCGGCGGACAGCGCAATACGCGCTGTCATAGCGATTTCACATTTCATGTGAAATCGCTATAAGTAACCGTAAGGCGGATTGGTGCAAAGTCTTTCACCCGATTTGCCTTTGTTCTGCCACGTCGCTTTTATTTTTTTGCTCGTATCACGGGCGAACATTTCATTAAAAACATTGCGGATTGCGGTGAACTCGTTTTCGCCCCGTCTGCTGTCCACACCGTCGTTGACCGCGACGAAATGTACGCCGTATTCGGGAAAAATAACGTCCGTGTACATTCCGACTTGCAGATAATCGCGACCGAAACGGCTCATATCCTTTACGACCACCCGCGCGATTTTGCCAGCCTTAATGTCGGCTAACATTCTTTGAAATCCGGGGCGGTTGAAGTTTGTGCCCGAATATCCGTCGTCTATCTTCACACCGTCTTTGATACAATAACATTTTATTACCGCAAAAGTAAAACCACCGAAAAGCCCTTTGTTTCAGGCGTTTTTCGGCGGTCAATAGATTTTCAGCACCTAATTTTACATTCGCAAACCGCTCACTGAAATCTGATTTTTTCGATTTGCATTTTTTGAAAATCTAAATGCACCCAGCGACAACCTTTTAATTATTCGTATGAACAATTTAATTATTACCCAACCTTTTAATTATTTGTAGAGGAATAATTAAAAGGTTGAGTAT
>LIUJ01000303.1 GCA_001462255.1 Fibrobacteria bacterium GUT77
CTTCTATCAGGCCAAGCTGATGACCTTTGTATCCATTATGACCATTGCCGCGACGCTCTTCCTTATCAGCGGCGTTTTTATTGCCCTTATGAACATCGACGAGGTTTTGAATAACGCCGGTGAGTTGCCCGACGCGGTCGTTTACCTGAGCGACGGCGTGTCCGGCGATTTGGCGCGGCGTGGCGGGGTCATTGATTCCGTAAGAAACATGCCGGGGGTGAAGGCGGTGCTTTTCCAAAGCAAGGACAGCGCGTGGAGCCGTTTTGAGGCGATGTACGGCGCGGAGATGCTTGAGGCGGTGGATGAAAATCCGTTTGCCGCGTCGCTTGACGTTACGCTATATGAGAGCAGCCAGACCCCGCAGGCGGCGGCTGAATTGCAGGAGAGGATATCGGCGCTTAGCGGCGTGGAGGCCGTGCGCTATTCGCGGGAGTGGTTGGACTATATAAAGATTGTGCGCGACCGTTTTTATGTAATATCAATAGTGGCCGGTATCATCATTTTACTCGCGTTGCACGCCATTATCTCCAACACGATAAAGCTGACCATTTACGCTCGCCGCGATCTTGTGCGTAATATGCACTATGTGGGCGCTACCGACCTATTCATAAAGATGCCCTTTTTGTTGGAGGGTATGTTGCAGGGTTTTATAGGCGGCTTGCTCTGCGTGGGCGTGATGGTCGCGGCGCGCGTGGCGTTGTCGAATATTTCCATAAATTGGCATTTTTCCTATTTGCCGTTGGTCGTCGTCATAGGGGTATTTTTCGGGTGGCTCGGAAGCAGGTTTGCTGTAAGCAAATTTTTGGTGTAGCGCTCGCGGCGCGGTGTTGCGTAGCGGCTGCGGTAATAGCCGCCGCGTGGCCGGTGCCGTTGTTTGCCTTGCCTAAGGATAGTGCGGGTGTCGCTATAAAAAAGCCCGTATCGACATCATCAACGACACAAAAGGGCGCGGATCGACAAAAAACGACGCCGTCGCCGACAAAGCAAAAAGGTACGAATCAGCAAAAATCGGTATCGCCGCCGACAAAACAAAAAGGTACGAATCAACAAAAATCGGTATCGCCGCCGGCGATACAAAAAAGCGCCGATCAACCGAAATCGACATCGCCGTCAAGCTCGGCCGTTACGGCGGTGGAGAAAGAGCTGAGTAAGACCCAAGGCGTTTTGGATTCCATAAAGGCGGAGCTTGAGCGCGGTAGGCGGCGTTTTAAGGAGTTGCAGAACGAGGAGGGGAATTACCTAAGCCGTTTGGAGCAGATAGAGAAGAACATTTATTCTTCCGGCAAGTACGCGGATCTTGTTCAGAGGCAGATCGACACGACGGAGGTCGTGCTTGTGGCGCTCGGCGATTCCCTAACAAAGGCGGAGACCGATTTGTACCGCGCCCGCGAGTTGATGAAGAAGCGTTTGCGTAGCGCCGCGATGACCGGCGACGTGAGCAGGTTGCGGATGCTCCTAACGTCGGGCAGTCCCTCCGAGTTCGTCCGCCGTGTGCGCTATTTTCAGGATTTGAACCGCTACGATAGGCGTTTGGCAGCGTCGATAAGGGAGAGCATAGTCTCGGTGAGTGAGAAGAGGAACGCGCTTGGGGAGAATCGGGATAGGCTTATGAAGTTGTTGTCGGATAAGAGGAGGGAGCAGCAGGCGTTGGTGGCGGAGGAGGCGCAGAGACGCGCGGTGCTTTCCGACATTCGCAATAAGAAGAGCGCGCACGAGGCGATGGTGGCGGAATTGGAGGAGGCGCAGGGGGAGCTCAACGCGCTTATAAAGACGCTTGAGGGTAGGCGTAAAAAGGCTAAGGAGGAAGAGGAGGAGCGTAGGGCGGCCGTTAGTTTTGAGAACAGTAAGGGTAAATTGCCCTGGCCGTTGCGCGGCGAGGTGGTGAGGAAGTTCGGCAATGTGGTGCATCCTATATACAAGACGATAACCCCTAACAACGGCATAGACATAGCCGCCAAGAAGGGCGCCTCGGTGGTGAGCGCGGCCGCCGGCGAGGTGGCGCTGGTAAAGTGGATGCGCGGCTACGGCAGGTGCGTATTCATAGACCATAGCGGCGGCTATTATACGCTATACGCCCACTTAGACGAGGTATCGGTAAAGGAAAACGCCAAAGTGACATCCGCCACGGAGATAGGCAAAGCGGGGGAGACGGGGACCACGGGGGGGCCGAAGTTGCATTTTGAAATAAAGCTTAGGGCGGAGTCGCTGAATCCGGAAGAATGGTTGGAGAAGTAGTCGAATTGCCGACTACTTCTCTTCGTTCCTCGGTTCGAATATCTTCCTTCCGTTTATGACTCTATTAGTGAGCCGGGGTATCATTTCCAGTTCAAATCTTTTTACCCAGTCGTAGTGTTCCTGCGAGTGTATTTGTACAAATTCCACGCGCCTGTTTAGGGCGCGGCCTACCACGGTGTTGTTGTCGGCTATTGGAATATTTTTTCCGTAACCGACGGCTACGAGGCTTGACTCCGGCGCACCGCGTGATATTAGGTAGTATTTCACTACGGCGGCGCGTTCCGCCGAAAGCAGCAGGTTGAGCGTCTCCGGGCCTTGAGAGTCGGTGTGGCCCTGTATCTCGTAGCGGATGTGCGGGTACTGCGTAAGCAGATCCGCTATCGCGTTGAGCGGGGCGTAGGAGCTTTCCGTTAGGTTTGCGCTACCGGATATGAAGTTGATGGCGCGTTGGGAGACGGTAAGCGTTTGCGTCTCCTCTTCTGTGGGTTGCGGCAACGGTTCGGGCTCCGGCTCGGGTTCCGGTTCGGGTTCCGGCGGTAGCATAGCCATATTTATCTCTATGGGTTCGTAGATCTCCTCCTCCGGTATCTCCTCTTCCGGGAAAAATTCTTGCTCTATCTGCGGCGGTACCGGCGCGGTGTCTACCGGCGCGGTTTCCGGCGTGGGCGGCGTAACCGCTCGCGTGTCCCTCACCTTGTCTTTGCGCCTCCATCCCCAGCGGAAGGTTAGGGCGCCGCCCATCTCAAAACCCCGCGTGGGTTGGAGAACGGGACTGCCCACGGCCTTGTAGAACGCGTCTACGGAGAGGTATCTCACGTCCAATCCAACGCCGGCGGCGGAGGTCAATAGTTCGGGGCCGCCGTAGGATAAGCCGTAGCGCACGGGCAGGCACCCCGCCAAAAGCCCAAGCGTGGTACCGGCTGAGAGGCGGGGCAGGTAGGTGTCGTGGCCGGTGCCCAGCACCAACTGCTGATTGTAGTTTAAGCTCGCCGTCATGTAGCCTAAAAGCACGCCGAACCCGCCGTGTAAGCGCAGATCGTAGGTGTACCCAAGGTTTAACGCAGTAGGTAGCCATAGTATGTAGTTCTTGTCGGTCGGCACGAGCGAGTCGAAATCGAAGAGGCCTTTCATGCCTTTTTGCAGGTCGCTCATGTCAAAATTCGCGCTAAGCGTCATGTTTCCCCGGCGTACGGCCTTGCCGTTCCACAGTATCATGCCTATGTCCTGTATGTCGACGGACACTGCGTGGTTGTTGTTGTGGAAGATCGTGCCGAGGTCGATCCCCCACCCTTGACCGTTTACCGGATTGTCGATCAGGTAGTTTTTCTTGTATTTGAAGTCTCCGTAAAGGCCGGTCCCGGCGCTTAGCACCTTTAATTCGGCGTTGGCGTTGTATCGGTTGGAGTCCGCGTCGTATACGAGGGCGCTGCCGTCCGCCATCTCGGCGTTTAAGTAGGCGTGGCCGAGCAACAGCTTGATTCCTACCCCCGCAGCGCCTTTGTTCAATCCCAAACGGTCGCGGATAAACGGTACGGAGGTCGAGTAGCCGAGCTTGACGGCGATTTCCGTGGCCGATATGGCGTTTACGCGCATATCGGAGAGGTCAAGGCCTTTTCCGCCCGCCACCAACCCGTCCGTTGCGGAGAAAAACGGCAAAAAGAGTCCGCCTGGGATTCTTATGTCGGCGTCGGCAAACGCGCTTACGCTGAATCCGAAACCGCGTGTCGCGAAGACGACGGGGGAGACCTTCGTTCCGGCGTATACGCCTATACCGCCCTCCAGTCCCTCTGTTATCTTTTGCGAAACTTTGTCCGGGTAGGAGAGGTCGTTTTCTTCCAAGTCGAAGCTCGCGCTGATGAACTTTGTTATGTATAAGGCAAGGCCGCGCGAGGAGTTTACCGGATTGATAAGGGTATTCAGTTCGGGCGGCGGCGCGAGTTTGTCGCTCCATAGCGTAACGGAGAAGGGGAGGAGCGAGAGCCCTCCGCGCGGCGGCTTGTCAAGTCCGACGAGCGCTGGGTTGCCCGTCGCCCCGTCGAGAACCGTTCCCGCGGAGTTGCGCGACTGCGTCTCCCCGGCGTTCCGGGGGTTGTTGTCGCGGCCACCGCCGAGCGCGACGCTCGCGATTGCCAAGAGTGCCAGCGTAAGCGCGGCGATTTGCGTTATGTTTTTCTTTGTATGGATCAATACCATCCCGCTACCCTAAGGCTTCGCTTTATTTTCTCCGCGGCTTCCTCTCCGAATACGGAGGCGAATTCGGCTATTTTTATATCCATCACATCCTCTCTGGCGAGGTTCTTTATGCGAAACAGCGACAGTTCGCGACGCCTTTTGGAGTATAGGCGCATTTCTCCGTATATGTGCGCGTTTGCCAAGTGGTTTATTGAGACGTCGGGCGCGTCGTCGCCCCAGGCCTCCAAAAACGCGATTGCCTCGTGCTCCCGGCCTACCCGTGACAGGTGATAGGCGCGAATCACCGCCTCTATGCGGCTTAGGTCCGAATCGTTTTCCAGCAACCGCCGCCTCAGCAACTCCACATCCACGCCGCCAACCCCGCGCTCACAGTGCCGTATCAACCGGTGTAGCCCCTGAATATTGTTCGGGGCGCGTTCCAACAGGCGTCGCAACACATCCTCAAAACGCGCGAAATCCCCGCTTTTTTCGTATAAATCGGCAAGCAAAAGGTACGAATAGTAGTTTCCGGGCGCAACGCGTATCTCCTGCTCCAAGCTTTTTATGGACATCGACTCGTCCCCAATGCTCCGAAACGCCAGCGCCAAACTATGGTAGGCGACCGGATACATGTCATCCACGACTATGGAGTTGTTGATCCACGTTATGCTGTCCTCAAATTTGCCGGCGTATAGGTATATTTGCCCTATGAGCAGGTATACCTGCGCCAAATCGCGGCTCACCTCCTCATTTTTGTTGCGCAACCCCTCAAAGAAGTTCGCGAGGCCGCAGAGAAGTTCTATGGCGTGATCGGGGCCGTTTTGCTCGTACTCAAAGTAGGCGGCGTCCTCAATCTGTTCGGCGATGTCGTCGTATGGGGTGCGCAAGGAGAGGACCGCGTCGCATAGGCTGTTTAGCGACGGGGTTTGTGCGTTGTTTTTATCCATGAAAAAGCCATACCTTTCATTATTGGCGCCCAAAACGCCATTTGTGATTTAGATACCGTCCAAGCTGATTAAAACCGGTTCCATGAGGCCTTTCCCCAGCGTCTCGATGTCCCCCGGTTTACCGCCGGAAAACAGTACCCAATTAGTAATATAATAATTTCCCTTGGGCACATCCCTCACTGTTAATCGAAAACCGCATTCGGCGATTCCGGTTCCACGCGTTCCCGGGCGGCGCATTATAAAGCCGCTCCCCGATATTTGCTCCGGCGGCATAGTGGCGTCCAATATCCAGCCGTATCCGGTAGTGCCGTTTTTTAGGGTAAACATTTTGCGCAAAGGCATCGATTGGCAGAGCGTGTCTATGTCGCCGCCGTCTATCGGGAAGGAGAGTTTTTGGGACGGCGCCGCGAAGACGAAGCGCCTGCCCGCCTCCCGTATCACCGGCGTCATCTCCACGTGCGCCTGATTGAACAGCGTGCGGAAACGAATCGGCAGGTGCACGTAGACCGGCACATTCACCGCACGAGGGTAGCAAATCTGGTTGACCGCCGCCCGGCTGCCCTTTACGCCGAGCCCCAAATTCAGATGAAAGTCGCCCCGGCGGATAAGGCGTATCGGCCCGGTCTTGTACCGGCGGACGAAACAAAAGAGGTTGTCTTCACCGTAGCGGATGGGTATCAGCCCGAAGAGCGTAGTCAAAAATATCTCCACCCGCAATTCGTTTGTGAGGTCTACATACTTGTTCGCCGCAAAATCCATAACCCCGGCG
>LIUJ01000304.1 GCA_001462255.1 Fibrobacteria bacterium GUT77
GGGGCGACCGTCCCGGTCGCCCGCAATGTGGATCGGTGCAATGAAACGGGCGACCGAAGGACGGTCGCCCATACGAAATGTTGATACATATTGCCAAGGTTAGCCGATGGACGGATTCATTTGCGTAGACAAGCCGGTTGGCCCGTCGTCGTTTTCGGCGGTGAGGGCGGCTTGTAAGGCGTTGGGCGCTTCTAAGGGCGGCCATGCCGGGACGCTTGACCCGATGGCTTCGGGGATTCTTGTAGTCGCGCTTGGGCGGTGTACGCGGCTTTTGGAGTATCTGCCCCTTGAACCGAAGGAGTACGAGTTTACCGTAACTTTCGGGACCGGCACCGATACGTTTGACGCTATGGGAAAGGTTGTCGCGAACAGCGATGTTATTCCGTCGCGCGAGAGGTTGATTGACGTAATAAACGATTTTTTGGGCGAAACGGAGCAAACGCCGCCTAGATATTCGGCGGTGAAGATCGGCGGAACACCCGCATACAAGATGGCGCGCAACGGGGTCTCCGTAGACATCAAACCGCGTATCGTCAACATATACTCTTTGGAGATGCGCGGGTATAATGTTGATGAAAAAAGCGCGGATTTCGCCGTAAGTTGTTCGGGCGGCACCTACGTCAGGTCGCTGGCCGTCGACATCACCAAGACGGCGAACGCTAACGCGGAGGGTCACGTAAGCAGGCTAAGGCGGACGCGGGCGGGGCGCTTTGACCTGTCGAACGCTGCGGATTTCGGCAATCTTTCCGCCGCCGAAAATTATTTTATCAACGCGGCGTCGGCCTTTGATAAAGATATGACGATAGTCGTTACCGATGAACAAAAGGCGGACGTCTCAAAGGGCAGGGATATAGTCTTATCGAAAAATTTCGGCGACGTATTGATTGCTTTTGACAAGTTTGGAATGTTGGCGGCCGTATTAAAAAAAAACGACGAGGATCGCTATCATCCCGATAAGGTATTTATAGACGATTAAGAAATTGTGAAATTCATACAACATGAAAATCATAACCGAAAACGACGCTCCGTTGCCGCCTGGTCAAAAGACCGTAGTTACGGTCGGTAACTTCGACGGCGTGCACCGCGGCCACGCGCGGCTGATTGCCCGGACGGTCGGACTGGCGAGGGAGTTTGGCGCGGCGGCGGCGGCGGTCGCCTTTGAGCCGCATACGCGGGCGGTGGTATACCCGGAGCTCTCTACAATGCTCCTTACGACCATACCGGAACGTGCCGCGTTAATGGCCGAAATGGGGGTGGATTACCTGTTTTTGGCGCGTTTTGACGAAAAATTTATGGAAATGGGGCAGGACGAGTTCATCGAAAAGGTTCTTGTCGGCAGGTTGCGGGCAGAGGCGTGGGTTATGGGCGAGGGGCACCACGTAGGGCACGATTGGGAGGGTAGAAAGAAAAATTTACACTTTGTGTGCGGCAAATATCATATTACTACTTTCAGCGAGCCGCCGGAGATGTGCCGGGGGGCGATGATCTCGTCAACGCGGATACGCGGGTTGGTTGGGGAGGGGCATTTGCGGGAGGCGCACGAGATGTTGGGGCGTCCGTATCTGATAGCCGCGGAGCGGGTAAGGGGTTTACACGTAGCCACCGACCGCTTGGATTGCCCGACGCTGAACTTTAAGATGCCCGAAGCCGGCAAGGTCTTGCCGCCGGCGGGGGTATACGCGGCGGAGCTTGAAGTAGGCGTTGATGTTAATGTAGGTATCGATACAAAAAATATCCGTACCGGTAAAAATAGGTTATTCGGCGCGTTGTATTTCGGCAACTGCCCGACCTACGAGGGGCGGGAGACGCACTTCGAGTTTCATGCGCTTGACTTTGAGAAGGGCGGCGTTACCGAACCGGCGGTCGGCGAGAGCGTGAATCTGTTGCTACGCGATTACATACGACCGGGTATGACGTTTAAAAGCGAGGACGCTTTAAAAGCTCAAATCGCGATTGACATAGATAAGATAAAAAGTATTTTCTCGGATAATGATTAATATTGCTTGATCATCGAGATTACTTCGTCGCTTCGCTCCTCGTAATGACAGTCATTGCGAGCGTAGCGAAGCCAATCTCGAGGGTGATAGGTACAATGTTTAATTACGATATTATCAATACCAAAAACATCAAAACATTATATCGGACATTAAATAAACCTTTAAAAAAATTTTCAAGAGGAGAGGTTGTAATGGCATTAACGAAGGAAAGGAAGGCGGAACTTACGAAGACGTTCGGCAAGAACGAGAACGACACCGGCAACACGGACGTACAAGTGGCGCTTCTCACCGACCGCATCAATTACCTGACGGAGCACGTGAAGGTCAACCCCAAGGATCACCACACGCGCTACGGGCTCTTAAAGTTGGTAGGCCAACGCCGTTCCCTGCTAAACTACCTAAGCCGCACGGACATAGGTAGGTATAGGGAGCTTATCAAGAAGCTGAACATACGTAAGTAAACATTCATGGGGCGGACTCGTAAAGTCCGTCCCTATGTTTTTGATGCCTTCAAAACACAAATAATCATGTTTATTCCAAAGAAAAAACATAAAAAAACAGGAGAAGACTGTGATGGGTTACGAGACGGTTGAAGCGGAAGTATCCGGCCTCAAGGTATCTATTGAGACCGGCAGGATGGCGAAGCAGGCAAATGGTTCGGCGATAGTGCGCCTCGGGGACTCGATGGTTCTCGTTACGGCGTGTTGCGCGTCGTCGGAGTCCGACTCGGATTTTTTCCCGCTTTCGGTAGAATACATTGAGAAAACCTACGCGGCGGGGAAGATCCCCGGCGGGTACATCAAGCGCGAGGGGCGTCCCAGCGAGAAGGAGATTTTGTCGGCGCGCATAGTTGACCGACCGATCCGCCCGCTCTTTCCGGACGGTTACCGGAGAGAGGTGCAAATAGTTTGCACGGTAATCTCCGCCGACGAGAAGTACGACACCGACGTGTTGGCGGTGACGGCGGCCTCGACGGCGCTGTGCCTATCCGATATGCCTTTTACGGAACCCGTCGCGGCCGTGCGTGTGGGTATGGCCGACGGCAAACTCAAGGTTTTCCCCACCTACGCGGAGACGGAGAGCGGCGAGCTCGACATGGTCGTGGCCGGCACGGAAGAGTCGATAATGATGGTCGAGGGCGGCGCGATGGAACTCTCCGAAGACGTACTGTTGGAGGCCATCCTTTTAGCCCACGCCGAGATAAAGAAACTGACCGCCATACAGAAAGACCTCGTGTCACGGTGCGGCAAGCAGGCGGCGCAATTCACCGCCCCCGCCGTAAACGAGGAACTCGCGAACGCCGTACGGGAAATCGTTGGGTCACGGTTGCACGACGCGAGCTTTATGGGCGTAAAACCTGAGCGCTACGCGGCGGTCGCGGCGTTGCGCGACGAAGCGGCAACGGCGCTGGCCGAACGCTTCCCTGATTCGGGGAAGGCTATCGGCGAGATTTTCACCGAACTCGAACGCGACGACATCCGCCAGTCGATACTCAACAACGGCGTACGCATCGGAGGCCGCGGGCTCGACGAGATCCGCAAGATTACCTGCGAACTTGATATTTTACCGCGCGCCCACGGTTCGGCGCTCTTCACGCGGGGCGAGACGCAATCGCTCGCCGCTACTACGCTTGGGTCAAAGCTCGACATCCAACACATCGACAACATACAGGGCAACTACGACAAATCGTACATGCTCCACTACAACTTCCCGCCCTACTCGGTAAACGAGGTCAAGCGGATGTCGTCGGTGAGCAGGCGCGAGATCGGGCACGGGCACTTGGCCGAACGCTCCATCGCCCCGGTACTGCCCAACGAGAAGAGCTTCCCGTACACGATTCGCGTGGTCTCCGAGATACTCGAATCAAACGGCAGTTCGTCGATGGCGTCGGTCTGTTGCTCCTCGCTGTCGCTTATGGCCGCCGGCGTGCCGATCAAGACGCACGTGGCCGGCGTGGCGATGGGCCTTATCAAGGAGGGCGACCGCGTGGCGATCCTAACCGACATATTGGGCACGGAGGACCACGTAGGCGACATGGACTTCAAGGTAGCCGGAACGCGTGACGGTGTGACCGCGATTCAAATGGACATAAAACTCGCCGGCATAACGGCGGAAATCATGAAAGAGGCGCTCGCCAAAGCCAAGGTAGCGCGCTTCAAGATACTCGACATTATGACGGAAGCGTTGCCGTCGGCGCGTAAGGAAATGTCCGCGTTCGCGCCGCGCATTACCACGATCACCATAGACAAAGACAAAATCCGCGAGGTTATAGGCCCCGGCGGTAAGGTGATCCGCGACATCCAAGATACCACCGGCGCCACAATCTTCATAGACGACGACGGAACGGTACAGGTCTCCGGCTTCAACAAGGGTTCGGTAGACGCGGCGCTGACCCGCATAAAGGGCATTGTCGCGGAACCGGAGTTGGGCGCGATATACGACGGTACGGTCAAGACAATCGTGGAGTTTGGGGCGTTCGTGGAATACTTGCCGGGCAAGGACGGGTTGCTACACATATCCGAGCTGGAACGCGGGCGGGTAGAGAAGGTGGAGGACGTGTTGCAGTTGGGGGACAAGGTTAGGGTGAAACTGATTGGGTTTGATCGGATGGGGAAGGTTAAACTTAGTCGGAAGGCTTTGTTGGAGTAGAATAAATAAAATCAAATTCAAATACGATTTTAAGGGGAGGGGGCT
>LIUJ01000305.1:0-238 GCA_001462255.1 Fibrobacteria bacterium GUT77
AATCGAGGCTTCGATAAACAACGCAAGACGTTTCTTGGAAGTACAAAAAGAATTCGGCAGTTTCTCAAACTATATCTGGAGTTTTACCAAAGGAAAACAAATTAAGGGAAAATGGAAAACCCTTGCGGAAATACCTGCCAGAACAGAACTTTCGGATCGGATTTCGGCGGATATGAAAAAACGGGGCTTTAAATTCCTGGGCAGCATAATAATGTATTCCCATTTACAGGCGACAGGC
>LIUJ01000305.1:508-1148 GCA_001462255.1 Fibrobacteria bacterium GUT77
GCCGCGTTATTCGCAAGAGGCCGCAAAAAGCAAAGTCTTGCAGGAACCCTGCGGAGCCTTTGTCACCCTGCATAAACTTGACAAAGCCGGCGGCGATGATTCCGAAGGACGAAGTTTACGCGGCTGCATCGGCAGGATGACGGCAAGCCTGCCGCTGGTTGAGACAGTCCGCGTCATGGCGCGTGAAGCGGCTTTCGGCGACCCGCGTTTTCCGCCGCTAAGACAGGGCGAACTGGAACAATGCCATATCGAAATCTCGGCCCTCTCGCCCATGTCTGTCTGTCCCGATCCGCAGCAGGTCAAGGTTGGGGTTCACGGACTGTACCTTGTAAGGGGTGGCCGGGCCGGCGTGTTATTGCCCCAGGTTCCGGTTGAACAGGGATGGAACCAGCAGGAATACCTTGACTACATCTGCATAAAAGCCGGCCTACCCGCAAAGTCCTACGAGGCCCCGGACGCGACACTGTACACTTTTACTGCGGTAGTATTTGGCGAGTAGAATCTACTTTACGCCGACAAGCTCCATTTCAAAAACAAGGAAGCTGTTCGGGGGAATAGCGCCATTACCCATGCCCCGCTCGCCATAAGCCAACTCCGGCGGAATAATCGCAACGCGTTTTTCGCCGACCTGCATATCCAT
>LIUJ01000305.1:1501-1810 GCA_001462255.1 Fibrobacteria bacterium GUT77
TTTCTTTTGAATAATATATTTAACACCTGAAGGGGTCTGGATCGCGCCGGGGTACTTTGAGTTTATCAGGGCGATATCCGCGTCACGCTGCGTTTTACCTTTTCCGGCAGCTACTGCATTGGCATCTCTCAGCAAAGCGTCAAAAGCTCCCTGATCCGCCTTGAAATTGTTTGCCAACGCGCCGTTTCGTATTATCGTAATATTCCTGATCTTGTCACCCTGCTTAATCGCGTTGACAACGTCCTGATCCTGCCCCCGAGCCACTCTTCCGAATACGGTGTGCTTGCCGTCAAGCCAGGGGGTCGCTAC
>LIUJ01000305.1:1994-2210 GCA_001462255.1 Fibrobacteria bacterium GUT77
CCGGCGTTTGCCATGGAAAGTACACCGGGGCCGTCGTGTTTAAGCGTCGGGACAATTTCATCGGGAAAGCGGTAACCGGGGCCGCCGGTTCCGTTTCCCAGCGGGTCGCCTCCCTGGATCATAAAATCCGGTATAACCCGGTGAAAAGTAAGCCCGTTATAATAAGGTTTGCCCCCGGTAACATTCATTTTGCCTTCCGCAAGGGCCACAAAATTA
>LIUJ01000305.1:2396-3115 GCA_001462255.1 Fibrobacteria bacterium GUT77
ACCGTCAACGGCGTTTTTTGGAATTCCAGTTGTACCACAATATCGCCCCTGTCGGTGTTAATCCTGGCAAACAGACCGTTGCCCAAACTAGCGTCATCCGACGCGGCGGAAACTGTTCCCGCCATACAGGTAATCAACAGGCCGCCTATTCCGGCGGCAAATGAGAATTTACTGGTTATATTCATACTTTATACTTTACAAGAAAAGGCGAAAAAAGAGAAGGGTATAATGTAGGCAAGTGAATTATCTTCCGATAATATAAATATATGTTCTCCGAAGAATTGGCAAATTTATTATTTCAAGTCATCAAAAGCTGGCAGGTAATTGCCGTGTCAGTTGTCCTTATATTGTATATGTCTCTTGTCGGCTATGTCATGCGCACGCACCACAAGCCCGCTTCCGTGTCAAGAACCAAACCCAAAAAAAAGGATAAATCCAAAGCGGCTGAAAAACCAGCCGCCGAATCAGGCTCAAAACCAACACCGCCACCGGCAAAACAAAAAGGCAAACAAGGCTCAAAAGAACCGGACCTTGAAGTTACCGAGCAGGAATAGGAATCAGCGGTCGGGGGCAGGCATTCGGTATCACTTTTATGCTCTGGTTATTCCACCGTAGGCTATGTATATTGTTCTATCGCCGTGTACGCCGACGAGCCGCTGGTTTACGGGGTCTACACATAAATCCATGCCTTCCAGCGGCAGTGCGCCGAGCAGCACTTC
>LIUJ01000306.1 GCA_001462255.1 Fibrobacteria bacterium GUT77
TCATTATTAATCCAACGTTTTTTTGTATTAATGTCTCCCGGATTACCGCTCCTCGCAATGACAACCTCGCCACACGTCATCGCGAGCGTTAGCGAAGCGATCCGGGCGCATTTAACCTCATCTGCGTCTGTCAACCTCCTGATAATCCGCGACTATAGGCATTGTCCTGGTATTCGACCTAAAGTGGCGCAGTATCTCTTCCATCGCGTTGTCCTTCTCCTCCGTTTTTACAAGCACGTACAGCAGATCCCCCGCCCTAATAATCGTCTGACCGGTAGGGGCCTTTATCTTATCGTCGCGGTTAATCATCGTAATAGTCGTACCCCTCGGCAGATGAAACGACGACACAAGCGCCTCGCCGGTGTAAATATCGTCGTCAACGTCTATCTCCACAAGCTCCATCCCGGAGTTGTGCAACGCCACAAGCTCCATGACCTGCCTCGGCCTCGGCCTGGCCTTCACCGCCAATTTCAACCTGTCGGCGAGCTTCGTTATGGTAAAACCCTGAATCAACATGGAGAGGAGGACGGCGAAGAATACTATGTTGAATATGAAGTCGGCGCCCGCTATTTTTTCCGCGGCCGGATAGGTGGCGAGCACTATCGGCACCGCCCCGCGCATACCGCCCCAACTCAAAAACAACATCTCCTTGACTGAATATTTCGCCCAAAAAGTACACGCGAAAACCGCTACCGGACGGGCTATGACGACGAGAATCAAAAAGAGCAGGATCCCGTTCTTAAAAACGCCGCTAAAATCCTTGGGCGAAACCAAAAGCCCCAAAAGCACGAAAATCGCCACGTTGCCGATGGTAGACAACGCGTCCAATAGCGTAGCCGACGTCGACTTGTACGGGATGTTCTTGTTGCCCATGACAAGCCCCGCGAAGAAAGCCGAGAGGATCCCGCTGGCCTTCGCGGCGTTCGCCACGCCGAAAGAGAGCATGATTATCGCTATTATGTATATGTAAAAATAACCCTTGTCCAAATCGGTTACAAACCTGCTGAGCCAATAGGCCGCGTAACCGACCAAGAGCCCTATCCCCACGCCGCCTATAACCTGCCACACAAGATTTAAGATTATGCCGAACGATAACCCAATCTCGCTGGAGACGGAGGACGAGGCGGACGCCATGCCTACGGCAATAGTGGTAAGAATAATGGCCATGGGGTCGTTTGTAGCCGACTCAACCTCCACAGTCGCCGACATCTTGGGGTTGAGCGCCCGAGAGCGGAATATCGAAAACACCGCCGCCGCGTCGGTGGAGGCAATTATACACCCTATCAATATGGATATCGACAACTCGAATTTCAAAAGCCAGTGAAGGAAGAACGCGGTAACCGCCGCGGTAATTATAACGCCGACCGTCGCCAACGTCATGGCCGGACCGAGCACCATCTTCAACTTGTCCATCTTGGTGCCGAAACCGCCTATAAACAATACGAAGATTAGTGCAAAGTCCGCCACCTGCCGCGCCAACGCGTAGTTGTCGAACATCCCGAATTTCAAACCGTCGCTACCGAAGAGCATACCGACAAAGAGCGAGACCACAACGAGAGGCACCCGCCAACGGTTGGCTACGCCTGCGAATATTATTATCGCCAAAAGAATTATGGACGCTACAAGAATCATTTTTGTGTTTTGCTTTTTTGTTTTTTGTTTCAAAAAGCCCCGCTAGGGGCGATACTTTATTAACCGTAGGTTTTAACCTACGGTTAGACGGCTACCACAAAACCAAAGAAGTCCCGCTAGGGACGACACTTTTTAGCGCCGTAACGTAGAAACAATGTGTCGTCCCTAACGGGACTCTTTTATTTTTGTAACCGCCATTGACCGGGGGTTAAAACCCCCGGTTAATAACATGTCGTCGCTACGCGACTTTAAAGTCAAAAACATCACACCGATGAATCATTCTACATTTAGCATCCACTTATATTTATCTTCTATCTCCCCGTACTGTATTCCTTGTATCTCTTTGAACAGGCGTGTTAATATCTCTCCGGCCTCGTTTTCTTTGCCGAATGTGTAGATTTTATCACCGTGCGTGATTGAATGGACCGGCGTGATTACCGCCGCCGTTCCGCACGCCCCTACTTCTTTGAAATTTGACAGTTCATCTATGTCGATCTTCCTGCGCTCCACTTTTAAACCCATGCCCTCGGCTAATTGTTGCAAACTCTTATTGGTGATTGACGGCAATATGGACGTTGATTCGGGCGTCACGTAGCGGTTATCCTTCGTTATCCCGAAAAAATTCGACGTGCCGAATTCGTCTATATAGCGGTGATGGGCGGAATCCAAATACAGACAGATCGGATACCCCTTATGCTTTCCCTCATAATCGCCGTACATCCCCGACGCGTAGTTTCCGGCGACCTTGACGTTGCCCACCCCATGCGGAGCGGCGCGGTCATAAGACTCCTGAACATAAGCCTTTACGGGAAAGAAACCGTTCTTGTAGTACGGCCCTACCGGCATCCCCATAGAAAACAGAGAATACTCGGTAGCCGGCCCCACGCCGACGCGAGGACTTGTTCCTATAAGCAACGGACGAACGTAGAAACTCGCCCCGGTGCCGTACGGCGGAACCCATCCCAAGTTCGACGCAACGGTCTTTGTCACCGCGTCGATAAAGAGGTCGAGCGGCGGCGGCTCCATCATTATGCGCTTCGCCGTGGCGGCCATCCTCTCCGCGTTCTCCTTAGGACGGAACAACGCCGCGGAACCGTCCTTGCGCCGAAAAGCCTTAAGCCCCTCGAAGCAAGCCTGCCCGTAATGCAAACAAACCGCCGCGACATGGATGGAAAAGTTAGGGTCGGCACAAGCGGAAATCTCGCCCCAACGCCCGTCTTTGAAGTCGGCGCGAAAATACGAGTCGGTTTGCATATACTCAAACCCTAAGTTTGACCAGTCTAATTGCTGTTGCATTTTTATTTTCCTTGGATATATATTTTTGGATTGCTTCGTCGCATCGCTCCTCGCAATAACCGTCATTGCGAGCGAAGCGAAGCAATCTCGATGAATCAAGCTCGTCAAATCATATCAAAATATAAATCATTCCAATCATTATTAACACTTTCAATCAACGCTATCTTCTTTTTCCTAGAACCTGCCTTGATCTGTTTTTCTCTCGCAATCGCATCAATAATATTATCATAAATTTCATAATACCCAAGTTTATCCACATCGTACTTCATTGTAAATCCATCAACCGACTTATTTTTATGCTCATATACTCTTTTAACCAAATTAGATGTCACACCTGTATATAATGCCCCATTTTTTCGGCTAAATAGTATATATACGTAACCTTGCTTCATAACTTCCCCATAATTACCTGTCATTGCGAGGAACGCAGTGACGAAGCCAATCTCAAAGAATTAAGCGAGATGTTCGAGATTGCTTCGCTTCGC
>LIUJ01000307.1:0-4903 GCA_001462255.1 Fibrobacteria bacterium GUT77
TTCTTGGACGCCGTCACGAAAAACAGGTACCGTTGCGCCCGCGTCACCCCAACGTAGAACAACCGCAGTTCCTCTTCAATGTCGCAATCCCTCGCCGCGTTAACGTCAATCTTTGATTTCGGCTTGACTATCGCCTTAAGCAAATCCGACCACGTATGTATCCGCGCCTCCTTTTTTAGCCTATAGTGCGGAAAAATGCCCTCCTCCAAATCACAAAGAAAAACTACCGGATACTCCAAACCTTTGCTGGCGTGAACGGTCAACAGCCGAGGAATTTTATCATCCGTCAACCCAATGCCCCTATAATGATCGGCCACGGCAGTCAGCGTGTCGTTTATACGAAACAGTACGGCCATCGACCCAATCGGTATCTTCTCCCGGCGCTCTATAAAACGCGCGCGACCCAATATCCATTCAAGCGCCTGCGCCTGTTCCCCGAAGCGCATCGCCTTCGGTTTGCGGCAACCGGTCGGTTGCGGTTTTAATCCGCTTACCAACGTCTTCCTATACTCCGCCGGTTTGTTGACCCACAACCGATTTGCGCAGTTGAGAATAGGCGTAACGCTACGGTAGTTTATCTGCAGTTTGACAATCGCCGCGTCTCGGAAGCGCGTCGTGAAATTTCTTATGGGTCTGATATCGGCGCCGCGAAATCCGTATATCGCCTGGTCGTCGTCGCCGACGGCGTATAGGCTCGCCCCGAAACGCAACAACACGTCAAGTATGTCAATCTGCATAGGATTGGTATCCTGAAACTCGTCGACCAAAACCGCGTCGAAGCGCTTGCCCCAGTCGTCGGCTATGTCGGGATATTTGGAGAACAGCTCCAAGGCGCCGCAGATCAAATCGGCGAAATCCCAAAAGCCGCGCGCTTTGCGCATATTGTAAAATTCGTGCTCTATTTTTGCCAATAGGCTAAACTCCTCGTCGTTCCACAGCTTTGACGCCTTTTCGGGGAAACTCAACAACAACTCCAACGCGCTGCTGAGTTCGATTATACCCATACCCAACTTCCTACGCGCCTCGGCGGTGCTCGCCTGAGCAATCAACTCAAAACGCCGCTTGCCGTCGAGCAACAGTATGTTTTCGTCATTAAAACCTATCCTACTGAAATTGCGTCGGCCGTCGCGTCGTTCTTGCAAAACTCGCAACGCGAACGCGTGAAAGGTTGTGACAAGCGGCGCGTTCCGACCGCCGCAGGCCGGATCCAACTTTACAAGGCGGTGCGCCATTTCCTCGGCGGCTTTGCGGGAAAAGGTCAAAGCGCATATACGGTTCGCGGGAACGCCTTGGCGGACAAGGTAGGCAATACGGCGAGTGAGAACTGACGTTTTGCCGCAACCGGCGCCGGCGAGTACCAGAAGCGACCCGGCGTTTCTCGCCGTGACAGCGGTCAATTGTTCTTGGTTTAGGCCGGATAGTAAATCTTCGTACATCACTACTTTTTTTTCTTCTTTTTCTTCGTTTGCTCTTTGATTTTAGGAGGGTCCTTAGGCACTATCGGCAGCGTACCTTTTTTCCATACGGTAAACTTATACCCGGAGGTCTTGCCCTTGGCGTTCATACCGGCCTCGTAGTCACGCTCGTAAACCTCCTCATTGGCCGACAGCACCACCACGTCCTTACGGATTTTGTATGGGTTGTTGTTGAACGTGAAACGCTCTATAAAGCGTCCCTCGTTTGTGAACACCACCACTTCCGCCCAATCCTCCAAGTCCACCCTCACGTAAACGTTCTTCGACTTGCTTACGCCCATCACCCACGCGCAAACTACCACGTCGCCGAAACCGTAGTCCAAATTGGAGAGCGTGCCCAAAGACTCGTGATTCAGCGATATCCCGTAGGGGCACCACGTAGTCGGTAATTTTGATATGGAATCCTGCATAACGCCTATCTCCCTAGGCATCTTAGGTGCCACACGCGATACCTTTTTCCGCAATTCCTCGTTGGGCAAACGGTGCACTTTAACAAAGTACCCGTCGCGCGTCAAACCCTTCTCGTCCAGCAACTCCGTGCTACCCTTGTCGTCCTTGTAGAGTATTTCCGGCACAATACCGCGGCGCGACGCGGCGGAGCAGTCTATTTTCACCGGCAGATAACTCATGCGGGATTCCCTATCGAACTTATCGGCATAAGCCGGCGGCGCGACACCGGGCAGAAAGCGCAAAAAGCTCCTCTTGTACACCTCAAGCTTCTTCCACTCCCAATTTATTATTCCATAATATATGTCGCCGTAGGGATCTACCGCCGGAATGAAGACGTGCCGCCCCGCCTTGCGTACCGTGAAAACCGTGTTTATGTCCTTGCGCTCCTGCAACACGGCGTTCGTCATCTCCTGCTTAAGAAGTTGACTGCAATATAGAACGTTGCCCGCCTGATCGCACAGCACTATGGTCTGATAATACTCCTCATCTTTGCTACCGGTCACGGTGTGAAGGCCGAGGTAGTACCAGCGCCCCTCCCTTACAAAGACACCCAACGGTTCTATGAGGCTCGTCTGTATCTCGCAGTTTCCGCCACCCTCGCGCAACCCCGGGAAGAACGATGTGAATTCGCCGTCGGTCTCCATTATCATGGGCGCGGTAAAGGAAAAGAACAGATCGATGCTCCACCACCTGCTACCGCCGGTCATGTCGGTGAACCCCGCGAGGTGCGGACGCAGAGAAGCCTTGCGCCCTACATCCTCCGTAGTACCGCTACGGTATATATTGAGCGGTTCCGACATTTTGATGTCCTTGAACATCTCCATCTCCTCCGGCGGAACCCTATTAAGTCCCTTCTTACGTATCTTCTTGCGATATACCATGAGTTCGTCGGAATCGGTGTAATATATGAGCGTTTCACCGTCGAAAGGGTAGGCCAAGTACATCTTAGGCTTCTTCGCCGCTACGGCTTTCATGTTATCCTTCACAAGCGAGTGTTCATCGAGCAACTTGCCGCTCATGTTGTAGAGTGCGTAGCCGTTCTCGGAGTGGAAAAGGAAAGTATGGTCGGCCATTATTATCGGTCCGGCCAACGACTTGCTGATTTTGTCCGACCAATTTGAGTAGAAAAGACTCGTAGAGTCTTCGGAAAGGGTGATGGTAAACAGCAACGAGTCCTCGGCGGCCGGCTGCTGGGCGGCGACGCGGCCGATTAGGGCGGTCAACAGTAAGAATAACATTGCTATGGCTAACGCCGTTTTCTTTATCATAAACATGATCATAAACATGTCTCTTCGCGTCGTCCGCGTTATACGGTAGTGATTCCCAAGTCTGAATCAAAGCTATAATATTCAGTCCAATATTATTAAATCTATATTATGCCGGGTGGAAAGTCAATTTTTTTGAATTTTTTTGAATTTTTGGCGGGAAGATACGGCCAAACGGAATCTTGACCCATAAAAAATTCTTCAAAAACTTGACGCCGCCCGTGCCAGGATATTATTTTGGTAGTGAAAATAGAATCCGCACGCAACAACCGTCAAACGCGACTTTTCGGCGATAGACGATCCTGATGTTAAGGCGGTTGTGGATGTGTTGCACTACGTAGCGGCAGACCCGCAGTTGCGCAAAGAATTAAGGTACCTGAAATACAACGCAAGGTTGCCGACGCCGGAAATCGTGAAAATGACAGGTCTGACCGAGGCGGAAATAGAGGGGCTGTAACGCTTGTAAAAATTTTCACAAAAACCTTGACACTAAGCATATACTTGATAAAAGCGGTAGAAACTAAAAACCAAAACCGTAAGCACAAAGAGGGTAGTTATATGAACCAAGAGGAATACGAAGCCTACAAAACTGAAAAGGCGAGACGCCGCGCGAGGCTTGGGATACCTGAGAATGCTTCACCGGATGAAGCGAAGAGGATTATTCGACAGGGGCTGTTGGACCGTGGGTTTACGACGGAACAGATCGACAATGAATTCAGTGCGGCGGAGAATACAATGAATTGGTGGGCAGAATACGACGCGAAGCAGGCGGAAATGGAAAAAAGACGCGCAATGAAAGAAGAATTAAACCTTTCAAAGATATCCGTCGGCGGCGAAATGTATTACAATGAAGATGCGATTCAACCATATATAATAGAGTCCCCGCTGGATTTGATAGGGTGCGCGAACGACGATATCCCTATCGGCGAAGCCGTTGCCAATAACGGCGGACGGTTTTGTGTGTGCAACTTAGATTTGTTGGACGCGGAGTGGCTATAATCATGGATGAAATTTTTCCGACGGATGTACCATACAAAACATTGTTTAGTAATGTGGTAGAGGCGATAAAAACCGCCAAAGCCGATAACGAATATGCCGTCCCGTTATCGCGGTTGGTGGAGCGGTCAATGTTCGCGATTCATCGAGAGTATGAAGACGTTAAACTGTTTGTAAAATCGACGAATATGAAAAACCCGAACTGCAGGCTTGATCGGCACAAGTGCGGAGCGTGCTTTATGGTCGCGTTCATGAAACGGCTGATCATTGAGAAAGATAACGCGCAATATGAAAAATATAGAGAAGTATTGGCAATTATAGCCGGGCTGACCGTTGTAGCCACGTTCATAAAAGGCAACAGCCGGAATTATGACAATGCAAGGATAATGGCGTTTCTTGATACCAATAGGGGGTTCGTACTACCTGAGCCGCTATGTGATAAGGTTGATTCGTACGAAAAAAGCTGGGTATTCGAGTTACGTAACGCATATAAGATTTATATGAACTACAGACAAGAAAAAGATAACCGCGACGGATTTTCCGTCCTCTCGCTGGCCAATGAATTGTTTCTGATAGAAAGTTATAATCGGGCGCTTGCCGGTGATGTAACTAACAAAAAATCAACACGTTAGCACAATTGTTACCGGTACAGAACGTCGTTGCTGAAATTTTTTTATTTTTTTTCTTGACTCTATACATACTCAAATAGTATTTTGA
>LIUJ01000307.1:5082-5350 GCA_001462255.1 Fibrobacteria bacterium GUT77
ATACATACTCAAATAGTATTTTGAGAAAGCAGGTGTGTTATCCGTGATAGCGGTTTTGCGGTAAACCAATAGGGTGTGACGGTGGGTATATGTCCGGCCTATTTTGATATGGATTTGACTATTTACAAAAATAAGGGCAATTGAAATGACTGAAACATGCAATAAAATCGTGAAAATAACCGCGTTACATACAACACACGCCGCGTCTGCGGTATGCGTTGGAGCCAATTACGTGCGCCACGCGGCGGTTGGCACGTCAGTTGCTACC
>LIUJ01000308.1 GCA_001462255.1 Fibrobacteria bacterium GUT77
GGCGCAACCGACGCCCGGCTCCGGGCCGCCCGACTCCACGCCCTTGATACCCTTAAAGCCTACCTTCAAGACCGTATCCAGGTCAATGTCCTCGCCCTCGTCGCGCAACGTGTCGAGCACGGTCTTCTGCGCCAACCCGCCGAGTACCAGCCGCGTCGAATCCGCCTTGGGATCACAACCGACGATCATAATCTTCTTGCCCATGTCAGCGAGCCCAGCCGTAAGGTTCTGCGTAGTGGTGGACTTGCCGATACCGCCCTTCCCGTAAATCGCGACCTGCCTCATGACGACGTATCTCCTTTCGATACACGATGAATTAAACATCCAAAAAAAACATTGTTTCCATATTATATAAACAAAAAAGGGACGGCGTTAGCGTGCCTAAGGCAATCTCCCTAAGCGCCGAAAACACCACCCCTTTGTGTGTTCCATCCCCAATTTTTTACCGAACTCAAAGAACCATGCCCGAATATAACAAGTATAATATAATTCAACAAAAATAAAAAAGCAAGCAAAATTTTTTTTACGCGCCTTTATGTTGAGTAAAACAATCAAAACATCAAGCCGCATCCCCCTTAACATACCCCCAAACCGGACTATTGATAGACGTATGTATCTCCTTGACAAAGTTCTCTATACCCTCAAATCCGGCCAACGGGTGCTTGCGCTCGTGATTGTGGTCGCAGAACGCCATGCCCAATTTGTACGCGAGCGGACGCTCCTTCACGCCGCCGACAAGGATGTCGGCTTGTTTCTCCAACATAAAGCGCTCCAACTCAGCCGGGTTTGCGTCGTCCAAAATGACCGCGCCGTCGCCCACAAGCTCCGCGATGATCTCATATTCGTCCTTCTTACCCGTTTGCGTCCCTACGACCACCGTCTCCATACCCAACTCGTTGAATTGACGGATAAGCGATATCGCCTTGAACCCGCCGCCTACAAAGATCGCCGCACGCTTGCCATGTAGGCGCGGGCGGTACTTCTCTATAATAGGCATAACCTCCGCCGCGCGCCGTTCCGCAAACGCGCGGGCGTTTGCCGAAATGTCAGGCCTGTCGAGCGCGTCCGCCGCACGCAACAACGACGCCGTTGTGTCCTCCACGCCGAAGAAACTGACCTTGATATACGGTATCCCGAACTCCGCCTCCATACGCTCCGCCAAATACGCCGACGAACCGGCGCACTGCACGATGTTGAGCGTCGCCGACGGAGCCCGCGTCAACGCCTCGTATGACGAGTCGCCGGTGACGGTCGAAACGACCGGTATGCCGATCTCCTCCAAATAATTTTTGATAATCCACATCTCGCCCGCGAGGTTGTAGTCGCCCAAAATGTTGACGCCGAAAACATGGGGCGCGTCGGCGTGCGGCTTTATTAGCGTCATTATAGCGTCGCACGCGAGCCTATAACCGTGCATCTTCGTTCCGGAGAATCCCGGCGCTTTAACCGGAATTACGCGGATTCCGTACTTCGCCTCCGCCGCCCCGCACACGGCGTCAACGTCGTCGCCTATCACGCCTACAATGCAGGTCGCGAAAACGAAAATCAACTTGGGAGGCGGCGACGCCTTTTCCATGAGCTCATCAATAGCCGCTTCGAGTTTTTTCTCGCCGCCGAAGACTATGTCGGTCTCCCGCAAATCGGTGGAAAAACTGTTGCGGTAGGTCTCCGCGCCGGAGGTCAAACTCCCGCGAATATCCCACGTATAACTCGCGCACCCGATAGGCCCGTGGACGATATGGTAAGCGTCGGTAATGGGGTTGAGCACCACCCGCGCCCCGCAATACACGCAGGCCCTTTGGCTCACCGCGCCGGACACACTCTCCTTCTCGCAACAAATGCCGCGACCCTTACCGTCGCCGCGCTCGTCCGATATCGAGGCCCTGCGTTCCTCAAGTACGCTCCGTTTCATATTTTATATTTCTCTACCGGTTTCCCGCCCTCAAAGTGCTGTTCGCAAATCTCCTCCACAGCGTCCTCGGTGAGGTTCCCATACCAAACGCCCTCCGGGTACACAACGGCGACGGGGCCTTTGTCGCAGATGCCGAAGCATCCGGTGTTGGTCACGAGACAGTCGGACGATATGTCCCTGTCCTCAATCTCCTGCATGAACTTTTGCACGATGTCAACCGCGCCTTTTTGGTGGCACATACCCTTTTGCGTTCCGTTTATACGGCTGCTTCCGCAGACGAAAACGTGATACTTAGGCGATACCATGGGCAACGCTCCTTTCTTTTGCCGCGCGCGCTACGGCGGCTTCAACACGGTCATAAGTCATAATGGCGTCAATGCCGTTATCTCTCAATCGTTTCTCAGGCGTGGGGCCTATTCGCATGGCAAGCACCGCCACGCAATCGGCGACGGCGCGGATAATCGGTTCCCACTTGTCTTCCTTACCGTCGCAATCCGGGCCGTCGCAATATTTACCGACCTTGCGCGTTTCCACAAAGCGCGTGTCGGTGGCGTCGCTCTCGTAAATATAGAACTCGCTCGCGTGGCCGAAGTGCATATCCACAATGGCGCCGCTCTTGGTTGCTACGGCGAAACGCATACGCTTACCCGTATCCGCCTTGGCAGTGTCGTCGCAAAACTCTATTGACCTATCCTCATCAAGCGTCCCCACGGCGTCGGAGCGGCACTGACGGCAGTGCGACATCTGCCTTACGTACACGCTGCAACTCTTGCGCAACTCCTCAATCTCCTTATTGGTAACGCGCCCAAACCCCTCAAACGCCGATCCTTTTACGGGGATATGCGGCATGATATTAGCCATAAACACGCCGAGTTCCGACACAGTCTTCACGACGTCGGGAATGTGATCCTCATTTAGACCTTTAAGCGTAACGCAATTTATCTTACAGATAATACCGGCGTCGGCAAGCATTTTTATTCCGGCAAGCTGATTGGCAAGCAGTATCGCCGCGCCCTCCGTACCTGCGTATGTCTTCCCCATGTAGGAAACGCGATTGTATATTTTAGCGCCTATGGCCGGATCAACCGCGTTTACCGTTACCGTAACGTGGCTGACGTCGAGTTCCCGCAGTTGCCAAACGTACTGGGGCAACAACAGCCCGTTGGTCGCTATGCAGAACGTAACGTCCTTGTCATACTCGCGGATAAGCCTAAACGTTTCGCGTGAAAGCTCGAAATTAGCCAACGCGTCGCCGGGGCCGGCTATTCCGGCTACGGTTAGATTCGGCATCGTCTTTTTAAGACGCGCGTAACGATCAAGCGCCTCGGCGGGAGAGAGAATTTTCGACGCGACTCCGGGACGGCTCTCGTTCATACAATCGTAGTTGCGCAGGCAGTAATTGCACTGAATATTGCACTCCGGCGCGACGGGCAGGTGCACGCGGGCGTTTCGGCAGGCGTGTTCGCCGAAGCAAGGGTGCGACGCGTTTTTTTCTGCGTTTGCCGCGGCGGTATCTTTGACCGCGATATTCGCGTTATTCGCTATGTATACGCTAACGGTATCCGCCGTATCAACCGTATCGGCATTGACAATATCGGTTGTAACGACAATATCGTCGGTATCAACGGTATCCGTACCGATTATATTCGTACTGACGGTATCATCGGCGTTAATGACGCTCGTACTGACGGTCTCCGTATTAACGACATTCGTACTGATCGTATCGGTATTGACGACATTCGCGTTCGCGACATTTGCCGGCGTATATAACCTTCCGTAAAGCGACGCGCGGAACGTTGACTCGGTCTTCTCTATCATGGCGTTGGCAACCTGATCCAAGACGTTCAGCGTCCCCTCAAAACCGAGAATCTTCACACGCTGACCGCCCACATAGTCGTGTATCGGAAAGGCGCAACGTATAAGCGGAATACCCATAGACCGCGCTATCCTCCGCCCGTCCGAGCTACCGATGAGCAGGTTCGCTCCCCTATCGCGGCAAACGTCCTCTATAGCCGCGAAGTCACTGTCGTCGAGTATCGTCACATTTTTCTCAAAATGGTACTCGGCGCATTCCGCCGTTTCCGTCGCAAGCGCTTCGCGCAGTTTCGGCGAGACGGATCCCGTAGCCGCGACGACCGGCAAAATTCCGTTTTCGCAACAGAGCCTGACCATCGCGGCGGTGAAGTCCGGATCGCCGTAAATCGCCGCCCGCGCCTCGGCGCAATGTTTGTGGGCGTCGGCCATCGCGTCCAAGCAACGTCCGCGCGATTTGGCTATGCCGGCGATTACCCTGCCGCCCGCGTCGGCGAGCGTACTTATAAGCTTGTCCACGCCGCGTATCCCAACGGGCAACGGCAGTTTTACGAAGGGAACGCCGTACGCCTCTTTCAGGTACTCGGCGGGCGAGTTTTTGGCTTCGGTGAACTCCGAAAACTCAATAGTCATACGCGCCCCGGCCATCGCCGCTATGTCCGCAACGGACGTGCCCTCCGTCTTTAGGCGATTGTAGCGCTTCTCCGTGACGCCGTCCAAATTTTCGGAAATGTCGGGCAACAATACGCATTTTATCCCCATCCCCGCGAAAAAACTCCTTAGCCAGCGCGTGTCGGCGGGGC
>LIUJ01000309.1 GCA_001462255.1 Fibrobacteria bacterium GUT77
TCCAATAGTTTGGAGAACGCGTTGAACGCGGCGTTGTGGTACATCGTCGCCTTTTTGCGCCCTCGTTTAGGCTTTTTGATGTTCTGCATAAGTCCTCACCATTTCGATAGAAATAGCGTAATAGCCGATTATGGCGCAACGGCGGAGCCGTCCGTTTCCGGTCTTTGGTACGACGAGAGTGTTGATGTACGATGTGTGAGTACATCCAATAAATCCGAGAGTACATCTAAATACGAGAGTAACGCCGGTATGACGAAAGGCGCTTGCGCGTCGGTGTGTTAACACATCTTTACATAAATATACATTATTTTTTATGTGAACGCAAATAAAAGAATAAAAAAATAATCGGTTGATAAATATGATATCTCCTCCGCCGGCTTCCCGATTAATGGCGGCACTTTAAAAGATTTGACATCATGCGCGGAAAGTATTATATTATAAGCAAGCGACGGCACGCCATACATTATAATCTAAGGAGGACGCCGTGACAACACCGGTAATTGACCGTAAAGCATCGCCTGAACCTGAGCCGCTATTATCCGTTATAGGCGCGGATCGCGTAACGGGAAAAAAGCGCGTATGAACTTCGCCGAAAAAATCTTACGTTTTTTTACGTCCGTCCTCTGCCCGACGCCCCGCGCTTCCCACCGCGAGGATTTGATTGCGGGCGAGTTGGTCGAGTTCGCCGAGACGCGCGGTTTGGCCTATCGTTGCGACGATAAAAACAACGTCATTGTGTACAAACCGGCTACCGGCAAATACGTCGGCTCGTCGATTCCGGTAATTTTGCAGGCCCACACCGACATGATTTGCGTCCCCGCGGCCGCCGATTTCAGCGCCGGCGTGGAGGCTTATTATTCATCGGAGAATAGGTTGACCGGTCGTAGCGCCGTCACGGGGGAAAAGACCTCCTTGGGAGCCGACGACGGGATCGGGGTCGCGGCGATCATGGCGGTTTTGGACGATAGCGCCGGAGAGATTGTCCATCCGCCGCTTGTCGCGATTTTCACCGCCGAGGAGGAGTGCGGGTTAACGGGGGCGCGCGACGTATCCGCGGAGGACGTCGTGGGAATCGCGCCCGGCTTGGACTTTGAGCGCACGGCGTTCATCAACCTCGACGACGGACGCTTCGGGCAATTCAGCGTGGGGTGCGCGGGATCGGCCAACGTTACCGTAAAGATACCGGCGGATCGAACGGGCCTTACGCCGCGACAAGGTTTCTTCCGCTTTGAACTCGCCGTTTGCGGGCTCTTGGGCGGGCACTCCGGGTTGTTGATACATGAGAGGCGGGGGAACGCGAATATCCTCCTCTGCTCGGCGGTCCAAAAGCTCCTACGGGCGAACGTCGACTTGCGCGTGCTTGGCTTCGGGCCATGCGGCGACGCCTCCAACGCTATACCTTCCGCCGCGTCGGTGTACGCCGCCGTCCCAGCCGAGCGGGAAGAAACGCTCCGTAAGGCGGCGGTGGATATAGAGTCGATCTTTAAGCAAACGTATCGGGAGATTGACGGCGGGGTGCGCTTGGAAATACGGGAGTGCGGAGACTTAAGCGGCGGGGCGCCGTTCGCCGCCGGTACAATCCGGCGCGTAACGACATTGGCCGAAGAGATAGACGACGGCCCCATATCCTACAGCGCCGCCATGCCCGATCTTGTGGAGACGAGCTCGAATTTGGGCATTATCCGAGACGAGGGCGACTACATCGCCATGGTTTGCATGGTGCGGAGTTCGATAGACGCTGAGCGGGAACGGATAGTTGAGGAGATAGCCCGCAAAGCCGAAAGTTACAACGCGAAATGCGAGGTTGGCAGCCGGTCGCCCGGTTGGGCGTACAAGGAGAAGAGCGCGTTAAGGGATCTGTTCCTTAATAAGTATAAAGAGCTCTTCGGCGAGGCGGCGACGGCGTTCCCGGTGCACGCGGGGCTTGAGTGCGGGCATTTCGCGGAGAAGTTCCGTAATTTTAGTGGAATGGACTTTATATCGTGCGGCCCTACGACTACGGAGATACACAGTGTAAACGAGACATTGCATACGGATACGGTGGAAAAGTTCGGGAAACTGTTGATTGAGGTACTGAGGAGCCTTTACTGACTATGCAAACGCCGCCGCCGTTGTCGATACCGTTCAATAAACCGTATGTAACCGGCAACGAGCTCGCCTATATGGAACAGGTCGTACGCTCCGGCAAGCTCTCCGGCAACGGCGCGTTCACAAGGCGGTGCCAAGAGTTCTTTGAGCGGCGCTACGGCATAAAAAAATGCCTGCTGACCGCGTCGTGTACCGACGCTCTTGAGATGTGCGCCATTCTTGCCGGCGTGGGCGCGGGCGACGAGGTTATTGTGCCGGGTTACACGTTCGTTTCCACCGCCCTCGCCTTTGTCCGCCAGGGCGCCAAAGTTGTCTTTGCCGACAGCCGCGCCGACCACCCGAACATCGACGTAGACGCGCTGGAGTCGCTCGTTACGCCGCGCACCAAGGCCGTAGCGTTTGTCCATTACGCCGGCGCCGCTTGCGACATGGACGCCGTTTCGCGGCTCGCCGAAAGGTATGGGATTATAGTGATAGAAGACGCCGCCCAAGCGGTGGACTCCTTTTACGTAGGCGCCGCAAACGTCGCGCCGCGCCCCCTCGGAAGCGTCGGCCATCTCGCCGCCTTCTCTTTTCACGACACCAAAAACATCACCTGCGGAGAGGGCGGCATGCTCGCCGTAAACGACGACCGTTTCATCGCCCGCTCGGAGACGGTTTGGGAAAAGGGTACCAACCGCGCCGACTTTTTTCGCGGCAACGTCGGTAAATACGGGTGGGTCGACACCGGCAGCTCTTTCCTGCCGTCGGAGATTACAGCCGCCTTCCTATGGGCGCAATTGGAACGCGTAAACGAGATACAGACCGCCCGCAAAGCGGCGTGGGAGGCGTACTATGAGGCGTTTAAACCGTTGGCGGACGGCGGAGCGTTTCAGATCCAAACGATTCCCCCGTACGCGACAAACAACGCGCACACGTTTTATATCGTGTGTAACAGTCAAAACGAGAGGACGGGGTTTATAGAGTACCTGAAGAACAACGGAATCGGCGCGGCCTTCCACTATCAGAGCCTGCATAAGAGCGATTATTATAGGGAGCGCCACGACGGCAGGGAGCTCAAAAACTGCGATAGGTACTCGGATTGCTTGGTAAGGCTTCCGCTTTATTGCGGAATCGGGCGGAAAGAGGTCGAGCGCGTTCGGGACGTCGCGACGGCGTACTATCAATCCGTAACCAAAAAGGTGCCGTGATTGGAGCGCCAAGCCTCCGCGTTCCTCTCTATCCACATGAGGGCGGCGTTGTTCTCGTCAACGATCTGCCCCTGATTGGTGAGATCGCTGTGGAACTTTCGGATTTCTTCGATCTGAAGCTCGTTGTCCATGAAGTGTTCCTTTTTTGGGCCCGTTATTATATATATCGGCGTTTATCGCCAAGAAATTATAGGATATAAAGATAATTTATGGAAAGCTCAAAAATCAACAATTTTTATTTAATCCCGAAAGTCCGGGAATTGCGGCCGACCGGCGGACGCCTTGCAACGTCGACCGTGGGGCGGATAAATATCCCGTCGACCGATACCTGCGAAAGCGCCGCGGGGTATTTGCGGGAGATGTTTTTTGAGGCGACGGGGGTCCGGTTGGGGATTAACGCCGGTAGCGGCGCGCGCGTTGATATGCGTATTGAGGCGGATATGGGTATTCACGCCGCTAATGTCGCTGACACAAACGAGCGGTATCGCCTGACCGTTTTGCCCGACGGCGTGAACATACGCGCCGTATCTCCGCGGGGGCTATTTAGAGCCGTCGCCACGTTAACGCAACTGATACGCAACGAGCCGCGCGGCATACCGTGCGTCGATATTGTCGATTGGCCGGACTTTCCCATACGCGGCTTCTACCACGACGTTACCCGCGGACGTGTGCCCACGCTTGGCTCCCTCAAGCGCCTTGTCGATACGTTGGCCTTTTATAAGCTCAACCAGTTGCAGCTCTACGTAGAGCACGCCTTTGCCTTCTCCAAGATACCGGAGCTCTCCGCCGGAAAGACGCCGCTTACCGCCGCCGACATCATTGAACTCGACGGCTACTGCGCCGACCGGTGCGTCGACCTTGTGCCGTCGCTATCCACCTTCGGCCATTTGTATGAGTTGTTGCGCCTGCCGCGCTTCGAGCGATTGAACGAGCTCAATATCAGCGCGTCGGAGACGCCGCGTGATCTGTGGGACAGGATGGCCCACTACACGCTCGACGTAGGCAATCCGGAGAGCTTCGAGTTGGTCAAAAGCATGATTGAGGAGTACGCGCCGCTCTTCTCCTCCCGATGGTTCAACATCTGTTGCGACGAAACCTTCGACTTGGGTAAGGGCAAGAACGCGGAGCGGGCGCGACTCGACGGGGTGGGATGTCTCTACGTCGAGTTCGTCAACAAGATTATAGGCGCGGTGAGGTCGGTAGGCAAGAGGCCGATGCTATGGGGCGACATTGTCCTCAAACACCCTGAATACATCTCCGAACTGCCTAAGGACACGGTATTCCTAAACTGGGACTACGCGCCGGACGCGAGCGACGAGTCGGTGAAAAAATTCAGGGACGCCGGTGTGACCCAATACGTTTGTCCCGGCGTACAAGCCTGGAGCCGCTTTGCCGCCGACGTCGACAGGGCGTGCGCGAACATATCGAGGATGACGCGCTTCGGGCGGGATGCCGGGGCTGTGGGCGTACTGAACACGAACTGGGGCGACTGCGGCCACATAAACCTACCGGCGGCGTCCTATCACGGATTAGCCTTCGGCGCGGCGCGCTCGTGGAACGGGGAGGCCGAAGAGCGTATGGGTGCGGATACGGCCGACGCCGATTTCGACAAACGTTTTTCCTTACTCCATTGGGGAATAACCGGCGAGAACGGCGCCCGCTTGGGCAAACTGCTCAGAGAATTGGGCAACCTAAGCTCATACCACTTCGGCAACCTCTACGCGTGGATTATAAGCAAACAATGCTTATGGTACAAGGAGGACGACGTTAAATCCGCCGATTCAAAAACGCTATCGACAAAGGCCGCGAGGGCGGCGGAGATAAAGAAGGAGCTTGAGGAGATAGCGGCCCGCGCGTCGTCCGTCAACGCAAAATCGGAATTGAGCGTTCAAAACGGCGTTGTAACGCCGGACGACGTCTACAACGAGTTTAAAGAGTACGTTTGGTCGGCGGAGGCGACGGCTTGGTTGCTGTCGTTGCTTATCGCCAAGAAAAAATATGAGTACGGGCAGGAGGTAGAGGCCGTTCCGACGGAACCGTCGGATCTGATTGACGACGGGAGAGCGCTGCTTGAGAGATTCAAAATGTTATGGCGGGCAAACGGTCGGGAGTCGGAATTGCGCGACGTCGTAGATACGTTTGAGGCGGTGTTTGAGCGCGTTCGGACTTTTTCATAAAACTTGACATTGTCCGTGCCGGGATATTATTTTAATAGGGTTGACGAAAATTGCGATGTATGGAAACCATATTAAGGTATAAATATGTATAAACATGTATTGACATAGGCGAGGATCGTTGGGATGACTGTGAAACACGCTGATACCACAAAAATGAACG
>LIUJ01000310.1 GCA_001462255.1 Fibrobacteria bacterium GUT77
TCATTATTAATCCAACGTTTAATTATGTCAAAATCACGGGACGGTTTCCATCGTCCCCTACGGCATACCGGCGCTTTCGCGGCACCGGTTGATTAGGCCTCCGGCGAGGATCATCTCCTTTTCCCTATCCGTCAACTCTACCTTTAGGTTGATTGACAGGCCGTCGCTCTTTCTGACCGCGGTGAGCGGGTCGCCGTTATTTATACGGTTACGGGCGTCGTATATTGTCAACTCGTCGCCGCCGCTAAGCTTGGCGTAGTCCGCCGCGTTCTCGAACAGCGCCGGGATTATTCCGAAGTTTACCAAATTGGCCCTGTGTATGCGCTCCATAGACACGGCTATTACCGCCTTTACCCCCAAATACATGGGGCATATGGCGGCGTGCTCTCTCGACGAGCCTTGGCCGTAAGACTCTCCGGCCACTATAATGTTATGAACGCCTTTTTCCTTGTTGTTTAGCGCCCGTTTGGAGAACGTAGGGTCTTCGCGCTCGAAGACGAACTCGGCGTACTTTTTGATGTTTGACCTGTATTTGAGGCGACTGCCGGCCGGCATGATGTGGTCGGTTGTGATTTTGTCGCCTACCTTTATGGTAACGCGTCCGTCTATGTTGTTTGGGCAGGCCTCGTTTGAGGGCGGGTCGCCGATATTCGGGCCGCGGACGATTGTTACCTTAGACGGGTCGGCGGATGGCTTCAGTATCATGCTATCGTCTATAATAAAGTTGTCGGGGACGGCTATTTGTGGGTATTCTTGATTGGCGAAGAACTCTTGCGGGTCGCGGATTTCGCCTGAGAGGGCGGCGGCTACGGCGGCCTCCGGGGAGGCTAAGTAGACTTGCGCCGACGGCGTTCCGCTGCGTCCGAAGAAATTTCTGTTTGATGTGCGTACCGACACGGCGTCCGTTCGCGGCGCGGCGGAGTTGCCTATGCAGAAGCCGCAGGCGCTCTCCAAGATTCGGGCTCCGGCGGAGACTATGTCGGCGAGCGCCCCGTTTCTACTTACCGTTTCGAGCACCTGCCGCGACCCTACGGCTACGCCGAGCGACACGGAGGGCGACACTTTGCGTCCTTTGAGCAAAGCCGCCGTTAGCATAATGTCCCTATAGGAGGCGTTTGTGCACGACCCGACGAGCGCCTGGTCGACTTTTATGCCGCTAAGTTCCGACAATTTTTTGACGTTGCCCGGCGAGTGCGGGCACGCGGCGCGGGCGGAGAGCTTTGAGAGGTCTATTTCTATTACCCTGTCGTATGAGGCGTCGGCGTCCGCCGCCAACGCGGCGAAATCTCCCTCGCGTCCCTGCGCTTTGAGAAACGAGCGCGTTTTGTCGTCCGACGGGAATACGGAGGTGATAACCCCCAGTTCCGCTCCCATGTTGGTTATGGTAGCCCGTTCCGGGACGCTAAGCTCGTTTACGGCCGTCCCGCCGTACTCTACTATGGAATCGGCGTTGCCCTTTGTTCCTAATATTTCGAGCAACGCCAGAATGACGTCTTTTGCCGACACCCACGGGCGTAGGGCGCCCGTGAGTTCTACTTTTACCACGCGCGGGTAAGACAGGTTGAACGCCCCGCCGCCCATGGCCACGGCCACGTCGAGCCCGCCCGCCCCTATCGCAATCATGCCGATCCCGCCGCCGGTGGGCGTGTGCGAGTCGCTACCCAAAAGCGTCTTGCCCGGCTTTCCGAAGCGTTCCAAGTGAACCTGATGGCAAATCCCGTTGCCCGGCTTTGAGAAGAGCACGCCGTACTTGGCCGCCACCGTCTCCAAATACTTGTGGTCGTCGGCGTTCTCGAAGCCGTCTTGAACCGTGTTGTGGTCTACGTAAGAGACGGAGAGCTCGGTTTTGACGCGGTCGAACCCAAGCGCCTCAAACTGCAAATACGCCATTGTGCCGGTGGCGTCCTGCGTGAGCGTTTGGTCTATCTTGATTCCCACGGCGTTTCCCGCGCCGGGCGCACCGCTTACGAGGTGGCCGTCCAAAATTTTTTGTACTATGTTTTTTCCCATTACGTCATTCTCCTGATTTTTTTATTTAACGATACCCACTATCAAGGATACTTTTTCATGTTTTCCGTCCGTTACCACTACGCCTTTTAACAAATACGCGCCCTCCGGCACATAGCGGCCCTCGGCGTCCGTCAGATCCCACGCGGCTACCTTGCGTTTGAGTTTGCCGCTTGAATCGTCAACCACGCTTATCTTTTTGACCGCGTTGCCCATAGCGTCGTATATCCGCAACTCGCCTTTGTCAATCCGCTTGCCTTCGCGGAAGATACTCACCGCGCCAATCGACCTGTTTGTCGGGTTGGGGCCTACCGTGAGCTCGGTTGTGAGAGCCGGCGGGGGGGATATCGCGGCGGACTCTTTGCCGAAACCCGATTGCGGAACAACCCTATCGTCCGACAGCAGCGCGCTCCCCTTTCCTACATTTACTTTGGCCGTGTTGCTTGTCACGCTCACCGTTTGCGAGCCGGCCACGCTGTCGGCGACGGGGGTCGTCTGCGTGTTCGTTACCACCACGTAGTAGTAGAGCGTCGTGTCTTTTTCCCATTTTACCGTGTAAGACCGGTCGGTAGCCCCGGAGATTCTCGCGCCGCCCTCGTTTGAGTTTTTCGTATTACTAAACCACTGATAGGACGGGGTGCCGCTACTTGCCGTCGCGCTTACCGACATGGGGTAGTTTTGGCCTATCCTTACGTCGGCGCCTGTCGGATGCGTCAATATTTTGGGAAGCTCCGGTCTTGTCATTCCCAAGTACGGGTAGCCGTCGCTCTCGGAGTCTATTGCCCAAACTTTTATTGTGTCCCATCCCGCGTAGGTTTTAAGCGACTTCAATTCCCCCTCCGTTTTGGGTGTACCGTAGTCGTTTTTTACGGGGGTTATATCGCGGCTGTAGTAGCTGGAATCTATTCTGCCGTTGCTCATTCTAAGACCTACGAGCCCTCCGTAGGAGCTGTTTCCGCTAACTGCCCCAACAGCGTAGCATTTGGCTATCACGGCGTTGAAGTTTATTCCAACCAACCCGCCTACCCCGTTTCCGCCGGTTCCGGCGGTCGCCTCAACCCCAACGACGTTTCCGTTCGCGTAGCTGTCTCTTATCACGCTGCCGTCGTTCCTACCCGCCAACCCGCCCACGTCGTCGCCGCTCACGGAGACGTTGCCTATGGCGTAGGAGTAGGATATTCGGCTGTTGGCGGAGTTCCACCCCACCAAACCTCCGGCCATGTTTATTTCGCCGGAAACATTCGCCCAGGAGTAGCTGTTTATCACAAGGGCGGTTGAGTCGTTTAGCCCCACAAGTCCGCCTATTCCGCCGGCTCCGTTTTTGCCGCCCCACGCCTCTATGTTCGCGTTTTTAACAAAACTCTTTGTTATGGTCCCTTTCTTGTTCAATCCGGCCAATCCGCCCACATAGCAGTATCCCCTGATATACGAGTGGGAAACCCCAAGATTTTTTATGGCTCCGCTCGACGTCCCCGTCCCCTCCTTTTCCACCCGCCCAAACAATCCCTGGTATCTGCCGGAGAAGGTCGAATCCTCGCCTTTGTCTATGAACACCCCGTATATCGTATACCCGGCGCCGTTAAACGTGCCGTTGAACCGCACCTTAGGCTGACCCGCCGTATCGCTCGGCTGTTGTCCTATTGCCGTCCACTCCTTCTTAGGCCTTTTGATTGCGTTTGTGCCCCACTCCCGCCAATTTAGCGTATCGTTGAGGAGTATGTCGTTCGTAAGCGTGAAAAAGCCGTTTTTGCTTAAATCCGCGCCGCAATTTACGTACACCGCGAGATTTTCGAGATGTTGCGACGTTCCTATTTGGTACGGAGCGGCTTCCGTGCCGTTTCCGCCGGCAAAGCAGGTCGCGAAAACGGATATCGTCACCGAGTCCATGCTTAGTTTAGGGTACTCGCCCGACAACGCGTACCACTTGTTCGTGTTCTCCTTAAACGTGTTGTTCTTTAAAGCGTAAGCGGCCACGTTGAGCAGGCTGACAAACTCGTCGCTCTTCATATCAACGCCTCTTTTGGGGGTGCCTACGCCGCGCGCGACTAAGACGTCGGCGGCGGCGGCGCAGTCTTCGTCGTCGTCCGCGCACTCCACAACGCCGGCGTCCGCCGCGTAGTAACCGTAGGTGACCGTAACGTTACCCGACGTTTCTCCCACCAACCCGCCTACGGTGGCGCCGCCCGTTCCCGAAACCTCCCCCGCGGCGTAACTGTTTCTTATAGCGGCGCCTGTCTTTAGGCCCACAAGCCCGCCCACTACGCCGCCGCCCACCACGTTTCCTACCGCGTAACTGTTCACTATATTGGCCGAACTGCTACCCGCCAACCCGCCCACATAATTGCCGGCGCCGTCAACTTTTCCGGTCGCGAAGGAATTTATTACATACCCGGCGCCGCTCCCCACCAAACCGCCCACGTAATCGCCCCTACCGGTAACTTTTCCCGTAGCGTAACCGTACCTTACGGTATCGCTAACCCCGGCCCCCACAAGCCCTCCCACATAGTTGCGCCCCTGTACCTCCCCGGTCGCGTAGCTGTTTGTTATAGCCCCCCTCACGCACATATACCCCGCCAACCCGCCTACGTAATCGCCCGTTCCAATAACGTCCGCCGTTGAGTAACTGTCGGTAATGGAGCCGCTGTCTTTTCCTACCAACCCGCCAACATAATTATTGCCGACAATCTTAGATTCGGCGACCCTAAGCTTATTTATCTTTCCCATCCTGTTTACGTGCCCAAACAGCCCCTGGTAGTCGCCGCCGTCGGTAACCACTCCCCTAACGGTAAATCCGGCGCCGTCGAGCGTGCCCTGAAACGGGGCGGTGGGCGTTCCTATCGGCGTCCACGGATTGGCGTAAGCCAGCCACCCCTGCTGATCTATGGCGTTGAGCGCTATGTCGCCGAGAAGCGTTATGGTCTTCCCGCTCATGCTTCTCCCGGTGTTGACAAGATATGCCAACCCCGCCAACTCCGACGCCTTGCTTATCTTAAACGACGATGAGGAAGACGACTTGGTGTACCACACGGTATCCTTCGTCACCCCATCCCAAACAGTCTGCGCCCCCGCCGCCGCAACAAGAAAAACAACAGCCGACAACACCCTCCGCAAATCTACCGCTTTCATATAATACCTCCGTTGTTTGATTTCACTTTTTTTCTTTGCTCTATCTAGCGTCACTTCGACTCCGCTCAGTGACCTTTTCGGGTTGACCGGTGTCACTTCGACTTCGCCGAGATTGCTTCGCTTCGCTCGCAATGACTGTCATTGGCTTCGCCGAGATAAACAAGTTCGACTCCGCTCAGTGACCTTTCGGGTTGACCGGTGTCACTTCGACTCCGCTCAGTGACCTTTTCGGGTTGCCCGGTGACCTTTCCGTTGCCCGGTGGCCGAGCGGAGTCGAGGCCACACTCAGTCTCCTTTCAGGTAACTCTTGCGTCAGGTCACTTCGACTCCGCTCAGTGACCTTTCGGGTTGCTCAGTGACCTTTCGGGTTGCTCAGTGACCTTTCGGGTTGCTCAGTGACCTTTTCGGGTTGCCCGGTGACCTTTCGGGTTGCCCGGTGACCTTTCCGTTGCCCGGGGGCTGAGCGGAGTCGAAGCCCCGTTCAGTCTCCTTTCAGGTAACTCTTGCGTCAGGTCAGTTGGCTTCGCCGAGATAAACAAGTTCGACTCCGCTCAGTCTCCTTTCCCGTTACCTCACGCCCACTAACAACGTTACCGGCTCGCGTTTGCCGTTTACCAACAACACGCCTCTCACCAAGTATGTTCCCTCCGGGACTAATAGGCCGCTCTTGTCTCGCAGATCCCACGAACCTACCTTGCGCGTGTACGAACCGCCGGCGTCCTTTATGGATACCTTTTTGACTACTTTGCCCTGTTCGTTGAAGACATACAACTGCGCGTCCGCCACACGCGACCCGCCGCGGTAGAAGCTTACCGAACCGGAGCCGAAGGCCCTGTCAACCGGATTGGGGCCTACGGCAAGCTCGGCCGTCAGCAACGCTTTGGGCGCCGCTATAGACGCCTCCGCGCCGTCGGACGTCCCCGGAACCACCCGATCCGGCGACGCCACTACGGTGTTCCGGTCAAACGTGGCCACTACGGTCATATCGCGTGAAAGCTCCGTAACCGTGTACACCCTCGACGTATCGGAAAACACCGTGCCGTTGACCGTCCACCTTACCACGCGGTAACCGTCTATCGGCTCCGCCGTGAACACGAGGTTTCTGCCGTTGTTTACACGCTCCTCCGACACAATGGGATAGTCGTCGGCCGTGGCCGTCAAAGTACCGTTCGCGCCGGCTCTAAACGTTACTGTGTACTCCTCCGTACCCCACTCCGCCCAGTGCGCGAAGATTTCGGTCTCCTGCGTAAACACCATGCTCGTCGTTACCGGCACGCCGCCGTCCTCCTCCGTGTACCAGCCTTTAAACGTATAACCGTAATATGTAGGCGAAGGAATTGCAGACGTAAGCCTCCCGTTTGAGTTGGTCGTTAGATACTCCGGCACCCCCTCGCCGCCCGTGGCGTTTAAAATCACCTTATAGGCTACCGTAACGGCATACTGCAACTTCACGTCTACCGTTACCGTGTATCCGTTCGCGTCCGTGCCGGTAACCGTAATCGTCTCGTTATGCGCTCCGGCAAGCAAACCGGCTGTCGGTTGCACCGTAAAGGTCGCCGACTTGTTTACGCCAAGTACCGTTCCGTTCAAACTCTCAACCACAGTGTAATTCGTAGCCGCAGACACGCCCGTAAGCGTAATATCCCCCGAAGCGCTACCGTTGGTGACGGTTACGGTTTTATCGGCGGGCGGCGCCTCGCCCTCGCCCTTGGAAGCGAACGACACGGTAGACGGCGACACACTGAGCTTCGGTCCGTTTATCTTGTAGAACCTCGCAGTTACCGTAAGCGTATTGGACGCCTTGTTGCCCGCAACGCTCGTGCCCTTAATCGTTATAGCCTCATTGTGCGCGGCCACGGCCAAATCCGCCTTAGGCTGCACAACAAACTCCTGCGTTTCGCCCGCGGCAAGGGTAACCGGCGACGTTATTATATCGGGAGTTATAATATACTTCGCGGATATCTCCTGCGTCGTGGTCGTTGGCGTAGACAGCGACAGCGTAACAGCTCCGGTGCCGGTATTCTCAACAATAAAGCTCTTCGCGGCGGGTTGCGAGTAGGTAGTATCAAACTGCAAAACCGTCGCGTTGGCGCCAATCACGTATTTCAAAGAGTCCTTTACCGGAAACGACACGAACACTACCGCGCTCGCGCCGCCGCCGCCCACATCGGCGCCGCTTACCGTTATCGTATCAAAATGCGACCCCGCAAGCAAACCAAGCTTAGGACGCACGGTAAAGTACACCGTCTCATCCTTAGCAAGCACGGTTTTAGGCAACGCCGTGATTGTGTAGTCGCTCGTCTTAGACGTAGGCGACGCCTTTAGCGTAACCGAACCCTCGCTGGTGTTGGTAACGGCGACTTTAAGCTCGGTCGGCTGCGTCTTGTACCCCACCTCCGCCGTGTCCCCCTCTCCGCCCGTGTAACTCACATAGAACGACGTATCCCTCGGCGACACGCCGATAGTGCGGGTAGGCCTAAGCGTAAACGTTGCGAATATCTCCGTAGAACACGCCGCCTCGGCGCTCTTACCCACAATCTTTATAGTCTCGTTATGATTACCAACGGTCAACCCCGTCGCCTTAGGACGTATGGAAAAAGTCGCCGACATCCCTCGCTCAAGGCCGACCGTAGGCGGATTCGCCGTACTCCACTTTGTAGGCGACGTACCCAAAGCCACAATATCGTACTTCGCCGACGTCGGCCTCGTAACCGTAATTGTACCGGCACCCTTTCCTATACTGGTAATATACACAATCTGCTCGCTCGGCGACGTGTACTGCGGCGACTTAATATCGTAATCCACCGCCCCAAACGTAGTCAACAACGACGCGCCAATCCTGTACGCCACCGACGGATCCTCAACGGTAAACTTAACCCGTATCTCCGTAGTTACTACTTGACCGTCGTCGTCGGCCGTACCGGTAATGTTTATCGGGCCGTTGTAATCGCCAAAATCCAACCCAAGCTTAGGCTGAACGCTAAACACCGCCATAGAACCGTTCCCGCCAAGACGCAAACTCGACGACAACAACACAACGTCGTAGTACATATCATCCGGCGGATCCAACGTAACGGACTTGGTACCCGTATTGATAATCACAACCGTCTGCGCGGCGGGCAACTTACTGTACGGCGCCGGCAAAGAACCAAAATCCAAATCCTTCTCCTGATCCGCGAAAATATCCGCAACGTCGCCGGACAACACCTCGAAATACACCTTGATACGCGCGTTCTCAAAACCGTTGATGGTGATTATTATCTCATCGTCATAAATACCCGCCGGCGTATACTCGTCAAATATCGGACGAACGTAAATGGAATCCTTACTCGTGCTAACCGTTATAATTCCGGGGTCATTCGGATCCGTTGAAGTATGCGTAGACGCCTTCGCCTGCCTCACCTCATAATAACCGTAAAGCGACGTAAACACCAAATCCACCGAACCCGAACCCGCCTTCGTAATAACAACCTTCTGCTCCGCCGGCGGTATCATCGTACCCTCAACCAAAGGCACAAACCTACGCAACTCCACCGGATTTATACTAACGGTACCCACCGCCAACTGAAACGCGTCGGACGTCGCCTCAGACTTCGCTGTACCCGTACCGGTAGTATAATACAACGTTAATTGTTGCGTCGTCACACTGCTCGACGCCGTAGACAACGCAACCGTCAAAATCGCGTCTCCCGTATACGTCCCATCACCGTTAGGAGTACCCACTATCGGGCCAAGAGTATACGTAACACCCGTCGTAGGCGCGTTCCCGGTACCGGACGCGAGTTTGATATTGGCGGTACTCAAAGTCGTATTACTCGTCTTTGTAAGATCATTCGTCCAATTCTCAAAAAGTACCTTATACGTAGCCGAACCCGCCACACCGGCGGCCAACGAACCGTTTTGCGGACCAAGCGTGATCCTCGGATTACCCGACATCACCTCAGGAAGACCCAACTGCAACGAAACCGGCGTAATGTAATTCGTCCCGCCGACCACCGTAAACCACGTGTAGTACGTCTCACCCTCGTCGCCTCTCGGATACGTTGACACCGCCCCGTCAGTCTCATCAGTCGCCGACTTACTCCACCATGTCGTTATGCTACCGCCGGTACCCACGCTCAAACCCGATTGCGTAACTACCTTATGGTCACCGCTCGTACTAATCGTCATGTGGTCATCTTTGTTATTGTTATCCAATGTAACACTACTAATCTTCCCCGACGCCGGCAACGCAAATACGGGAGTCGCCGCGAGCTTGTAATTCGACAAGGCAGTTCCCAAAGTCAACGTAGGCGCAACAACCGGTGAACCGTTATTGATAACAACCGACGACGTCGAGGCATTATTACTCGCAAACACTCTACTCCCCGGACTAACCGTGTAATTCTCCCTCGTATCCCACAACACCTCTTCCCCGGACACAAACCCGATAGGAGCGTTCACCGTCACGTTAGAATCCACTATCGCGGTCTTCCCGTCATACTCCTTATGCACGGTCGGTAGTACCGACGACAATGTCAAAGTAGCATGCTCTATCGTTCCCGTCGCGGGCAACGCAAACGTGTAAGTATCCGCCAATTTGTAATTAGACAAAGCAGACCCCAAAGCCAACGTCGGCGACGTCCCCGTCGTAACTATACCCTTATTCGCACCCGCGTTTTCATCAATAAACGCCGCCCCATCCGGATCAACTATGTAGCCCGTACCCGTCTTCCACTTCGATTGATCCGCCAAAAACAATCCTGTGGCCGGCATTGCCACCGTAACACTGTCTCCCAAAATCGTAGCCGTCCCATCATACGTCTTCTTTACGGTTACCGCACCCGGAGTAAGGGCGGCTTGCTCTATCTCTCCATCTGCGGGCAATGCGAACGTGTATCCCGAAGCAAGCTCGTATGTGTCACTCAACGGACTTTTTAAAGTCAACGACGCCGTCGAGCTTCCCACATTAATAGGAACCGCCCCCCCCACATCAGCGGAAGTGAATTGGATAACCCCCGTAAAAGTAACATTGAGATTCGCCGGAATCCAAAGCGACGTCTCGTCACCCGGCAACATACCGGAGGTCGGAGCCGCCACCATCACGTGCGCCGCGGGCGTAATGTCAATCTTCGCGTCATACGTCTTCTTTACGGTTACCGCACCCGGAGTTATAGGAATTTTCTTGACCTCCACACTAAATTCATTCGACTCCACCCCGTCTATCGTCAACTTAAGACCGCTATAAACACCTACCGGCGTACTTGATGTCGTCGCTAACAGCAACTGCGTCCCAACCCCGGTCATGTCAATAGTTATCAACGGGCTGGCGAACGACATATCGCCTATACCCATACTTGACGATCCCGTAATAGTCGCAGTATACACATTGTCACTTATCCCGGTCGTCGTAACATTGAGCGTAAACACCGCCACGGATCCAAACGTCACGCTGCTGGGATTGGGGGTTACGGTTACTGCTTTTATGATCGGAGCAGGAGACAACGTCACCGTCGCAGTTCCGGTAACGGTCAAACTGGCATG
>LIUJ01000311.1:0-367 GCA_001462255.1 Fibrobacteria bacterium GUT77
AACGTCGCCGCCGGAGAGTTTTTTGTATCAAGCCGGATACCTAACGCTAAGAGAGGGCCCAGGGGACGACTTTAAACTCGACTACCCCAATGCCGAAGTGCTTGAGTCCATGTCGCTGTTGGTATCCGCTAACATTATCGAACAAGGCGGCGGCACTTTTTTTGATTTTCGCACGCCAACGATAAACGCGCTGGCTAACGGCGACGGCAAACTTTTGGTTGAAACGATAAACCGCCTCTTGGCAAGCATCCCGTATGACGATTACGCCGGAGCGGCCAAACAAGGACTGACGATTTCCGGCTTGAAAATACCCGCGCAAGAGTGGCTCTACCGCGCCACGATATTAGCGTTCTTTCGCGGTTGCGGC
>LIUJ01000311.1:539-6835 GCA_001462255.1 Fibrobacteria bacterium GUT77
TTCGGCGAAATGCACGGCAACAAAGGACGCTCCGACTTAATCGCCGCATACAACGGGGGTACTTATATAATCGAAATAAAAGTAGCGTACAACGGCGACTGCGCCGCGAAAGCCGCCGAGGCGATGACGCAGATAAACAACAACAAATACGCCGCACCATACGCACACGCCAAAAAGCTGGGGATAGCTATTGACGACGGCACTCGACAGGTTGGGGAGTGGGTTGAGGGGTGATTTGTTGATATGCCTGCTTATTCGGTAGCATTTATTGGGGGGGGATCCAATATACACCGCACAGAATAAGCTTCGGTCTCCTCTCCTGTATCTACGTACACTTCGTTGTCTTCGCTGTAAATATATAGATACTGCATATTATCTGCCGTCCACCAATATCCTCTTTCACTTATATTAGTATATTCACGGCTACCGTCAATTCCTATGCCGGAAAAACCGCCCGGCAGAGCTGTGAAACTGTAGTTATTAGTTCCATTGTTAGATTTCCAACCATCTACAGATTTCAATTTCATACCCGCAATATCTATATCAGACACACCTCCAACGGCACTAACCAAAGTTTTCCACTCTTCATGCGTCGGCAAATGCCACCCATCAGGACAAACACTTTTTGCCTTTTCCCAGGTATATAACCTACCGTACACGTCACAATACTCTACACTATCATTATAATAACACCACGAAACAGAATCTTCATTATCTTTAACTGGCGGATTATAATTCAAATTCTCCGCCATCCACGTCTGATCACCAATTTTTACCGTTGTGTATACGACGTTATCTCTAATATCAGTGAACGTATCTCTAATCACCTTCTCGGGATTGAAAACTCCACCAGCCATCCAATCATTCTCCCCCATTATTTTATTCGTACCCTTCCTTTCCTGCAAAGCCTCCCCCACCCCAAACCCCGAGCACCCAAACCCAACCCCCAAAACCGCAATGACCGTAGTCGTTACCGCCGCAATGTAACCCGTCAATTTTTTAGGTATACGCATACGCACAAACATTTTAAGCTCCTTCCGCCTTAAGCGTCAATTTCATTAATTAAACCTAAAACGCCCAGTACATCCCAACGGCGTGCGCCATGTATTTATTTCCGCTACAGTATCTGTAAAAATACCGTTGTTCCGATTTTTTGCCGACATTAAACCCGAAACCCGCGCCGGCCACCGCGCCGCCGTTTAAGAGCCACTCGTCGTCGCCGTAAAGCGCGTCCCCGTGCGCGCCCACTTCCAAGGAAAGGAAGCGCCACCGCAACAAAACGGTTAGGGGCACGCTCGCGCCTAAGATGTTTACGTTCTCGCCGCCGGTGTATTCGGCCTTACCTACCGATACGTTGCCCTCCGCGTTGAGCGACAGAGTGTTTAAGTATATCGGGCGAGAATGGACGACTCCCGCTTGGACGGTCCAATGGCTTTTGGAGTAACCGTACCCAAGCGTAAACCCGGTTAGCGGCGCGCCTCGCGAACCCTTTTGGGCGAATCCGGCGAAGGTTTTGTACATATCGGCGCTCGCGTCGGCGGCTTTTTCCAATAGCTCGGCGGCGCTTTCAAAGCGGACGGGGTCGGACGAGGCTACTAATGTCCCGTTTTGGATCTCGTATGTTTCTACGGTCAGCGTTAGCTGTGTCTTGAATTTGCGCACAATGCCGCGCACTACGTAGTCGGCCCCAATCTTGCTTCCGAGGATAACGACGCAGTTTTCCTCGGCGCACTCCTCCAAGACGGCGCCGCCCTGGGCCTGTACGGTCTCGGAGGTCATAATGCTGTATTTGTCCGACGGCAGATTTTTAACGGCTTCACGGCGAAGCGCCGCCGTTATCTCATGCGCCTCCGCCGAGTTAATGTCGTCGGACGCGCCGCTCTCCCGGTCTATTTCCACGTTCACAACGGCAACGTATTTAACTTGCGCGAAAGCGGCAGGCACCGCCGCAAAGAGCGCCGCGAGCAGAAAAAGCGTATATCTTTTCACTTATAAAAACTCCTTTTTCCGGCTTGCGTGAGCCGTAGCCGTAAAACAAGCTACGGGCGGCTTTGTTTAAGAAAAGTTACCGCGTCAACGTAATAATATGATAATATAGTATTTGTAAGGCGCTTTCGCCAAAAATTTGTCAAAAATAATGTAAGGGCGGTTCTAAAAAGCCTCTCCATTCTTTACGTTTCCACTCCATTATCGCGATAAAAAAAGGGCGCGATAGACGGCTTGCGCCGAGTTCGCGCCCTCTTTAAATCCAAAAATGGGGGCGAAAGCGTCTTCGCCCCCGCGGTGTCGTACTATTTTACAACCGAGAACGCGAAGGATACCTTCTCCCTCGTGCCGTCTTTGCCTACCAAGGCACCCTTAACAATGTAGGTGCCCTCGGATACGGAGACGCCGCCCTTGTCCTTCAGATTCCACTTGCCAATCTCGCCTTGACCGGATTTGGCCGCGACCTTCGCTACCGCGTTGCCGCTCGCGTCGAAGATGTAGAGAGAGCCGCTCGCGACGGCCTTCGCGGAGAAGAACTTTATCGTGCCGTTCTTAGACACGGGGCTGGGACCGGCGGTAAACGATGCCGCCACCGCCTTGACGGGCGCCACGGAAACTTCCGTAACAACCGGCGCGACGGGAATCTCGCGGGCTACCTCGGCCACGGAGACCGAACCGATGTTGTACGTACCCAGAGTTACCTCGCCGTCGTTGTAGTTTTCGCCGCCTACAACAACCGCTTTAACCGTGTACGAACCGGTCGTGTTGGGTACCGTCGTGTCGTTGTTGTAGTAGACCGTAACGCTCTCATAACCGGTGCCCTTGAGCTTGACCTCGCCTACGCCGAACGGGCCCGCTTGGTCTTCCTTGTGGCCGGTGGGGATACCGCCGTACACTACACTGCCCAAATCAGGCGTCTTACGAGTAATCCTATACGTGCCGATGGGAACCTCGCCGGCGGTAAAGTTCGTACCCTCGGCAACGGTCACCGTCACGTCGTACTCGCCGACATTAACGGGAACGGTGGTCGAACCGTCGTAGTACGTGGTAATGGCGCCCATGCCGGTTTTGGGCTGGGCGGCCTTAACTTCCGCGCCTAGGGTGGAGTCGCCGCTGTAGGCGCGGGTGGCCGTATAGGTCAGGTCGGAGCGCTCAAGCGTCTTGGGATGTATGGCGAAGGTTTTGCTGATTGTACCGCTGTACGCGTCCGCCGCGCCGGGTACGTCCACGCCGCTGGCGCGTACGGTAGCCGTGCCGACGTTCACGTTGTTCATATAGGTTAGGCTATAGTACTGTTTGCCCAACTCTATGGTATCGGTCGCTCCGTCCTCATTAACTACGGGCAACCAAACCGCGATGTCGGCTCCGGACGGTTTGATTGAGTCGCCCTTATATATCCAGTCTTTTTCGGGATTAATCACGATAAAAGCCTTGGACATGGAGGTGGCGGCCTTCTTCACCGTTACGTGGGAGTGGGCGCTCATAACGTCGGCGGGCGTCTGAACGGTCGTTCCGGGATTGTTGGTTACCTTTACGGCGTACTCCAACACATCGCCTTCAACACCGGTAGAAACCGTGTATGAAGGCCCGTTCGCGCCGGGAATCAGCACGCTGTCGGTAGGCGAGGTATAGCGATACCACTTGTAGGAGAGCGCGCCGGCGGGCCCATTGGGCGACACCGCGCTAACCGTAAGACCAACGGAATTACCCTCGCGAACCTCGGTATCAACCAAATTGCCGTTCGGGGCGAATTTCGCTACGGCCGGCGCCTTAATCGTATAATCGCCAAGCGTGTACGTACCGCCCACAAAGTTTTCACTGTCGGGAATCTTCACCTTAACGGTATACGTGCCGGCGTCCCGCGGCGCGATTGCCGTGTCCTTAGGCACCGCCGTGAACGTGGTATCCCAGTAAGGCTTAGACACCGTGTAGCCGTACAAAACGGCTATAGGGCCGCCGACCATTCCGTTCTTGTAGCCGACCTTCTTGGCCGCGGTCTCTATCCCGCGTACCTGCCCGTTCGCGTAATGCGCCGTGGGCGGATAAGCGTCCGTCGTGTCGGGAATGTCAAACGCAAACGTGGCCGTATCGCCGCTCGATTCGGGCGTCCTCTTGCCTATATCAAGCCCGCCCTTAGTGACCGTAACAACGTTGGTGTCCCTACCGCTGCTCGACACAAACGTGTAGTTCTTGGACTTTGCCCCGTTACCGAGCAACGTTACGGTAGCGGTCATGGAACGCACGCCGGCATTCGCGTTGTTGTAAGCCGCGACGGCCGTATAGTCCCTATTCCACCGTAGCGTGTCGACTTTGTTTTCGTCGGCGCTGCCCGAAACCGTATTTTTGACCAAGTAGAGCATCTCCTCGCCCGAAGTTTGATCCGCCACCCTCGCGGCCGACGTATCGAACCACAGCTTCAACCGGGTCGTTTTGAGCGTGTCAACATAAATGGTCGTCGTTCCGTCGTAGTAGCGATCCCCCGTAACATTGCCGGAAACATAAATCTTCTTCTTTTGGATGGTATAGTCCCCGTTTTTGCGCCCTATGTACTTACCAATGCCGGAGACGACCAAGGAGGCCTCGCCCGCGTTGATCATATTATACTCTTTTTGCGTAGTCGCGTCGCTCAGCACGTTGAAGTCCGTACCCGAAACGAGCGTCGTGCCGCCCGAATAAACAAAATACGTAGTAGGAACGATGATTCCCCCGTTGTACGTTTCCACGCTAAAGACCTTTACGCTGTCGATCTCCCTGCGACCGACGGTAACCGTGTAGGTAACGTTGGCGCTCAAAAAGACATTTCCGCCCGTAGCCGCCGTCTTCCCCTTGATTTTCGCCGTTACGGAAACGCTACCGGTATCGCTCGTCCCGGAAACGAAGAGAGAGCACAAGCCGGACTTCCCTACCGTCCCATGGTTCGGTTTGGCGGTAATCGCGCTTCCGTCCAGTCCCCCCAAGCCGGTAACGGTGTAGAAGATCGAGTCTATCGTTCCGGCAATACCCGGCAAAATGGTAGGCCCGGATATAACGTACGGCGACGAAGACGCGTTGTGTTTGTAGGTAACCGTTTGCGCCGCCGTTAAAAAGAGGTTCGCCGCGTAATCTACGTACTGGATGCGTAGAACGCCCAAAAGGATTTCGTTTTCGTTGAAGTTCGTGTTACCCGTCCCGCCGTACTTGATTTTAACATCGTATGTGCCCGTGTCCGTCGGCGCCGTTTGGCTCTTGGGATAGGTCGTATTCCCCTTACCCGTATAGTTTAGGGTACCCGAACCGAGACCGCTAAGGCCGAGCGACGATTTTAAGCCGATGGCCGCGCCGTAAGACATGGCGGAACCGGTAGCAAACCTATAACCGTCGGCTCCCTCAACCGGCGTAGTTAGAACGTTTTGCTTCCTCCAAGCCTCGAAGGCGGCGGTGTCAAGATAATCCAACGCCACATCCGTTTTGACAACGCGCAAAGGAACAAGCGACGTTACCCGCAACGAGTCCTCAACACCGCTCGAATCCGCTTTAATAGCCGCCCTTACTTTTAGGCTGAAGACGGATCCGGCCGCGTTCTTCACCGGAAAGACATACGTTGAGTCAACGGTAAACGCGGAATCCCCAGCTACGGTGCTCAACGTCCAACCGCTCGAAACGGTTACGCTACCGGCCTGAAGTTTGCCCTTAAGGGTCGTCAAAAGATCCGCAGGAGTGGGCGTACTCGCGTACTCCACGGAAACCCCCGACGTGTCCCACGTTATATTACCGCTAGGCGCGGCAAACGCGCCGCTCCCCACAACCCCTCCCAGAAAAACCAGGACGGCCGACAAAACTCCCAAGCCATTGAACTTGGAAACACCCATACAAACCTCCTCCTCCGCCGCTCTCCGTCCCGAAAAGAGCCACCCTCTTCCCGTTTCTTCGCGCGCCGGCCACTTTGTTTAGGTTTTAAATGTTTAAAAGGTTAAAGCATAAAATCAATATTCCTTTACTGTGTGATCGGTCACCTCTGCTATGGTTAAGGTTTACCCCCGAACGCAATCGCGAATCGCGGCTACCGACGGATAAAGACCATCGTCGGTACGGAGGACATTGATATGATACGGTGCCATAAGGATACAAACATAATCACAGCGAGGCCAGCGATCGAAACCGCCTTCAGCGTAAAGGGCCGGTACCGTACTCGGACACAAACCGAGGCGCAAACACGAAACGGCAAGCGCCTACAATGTGCCGGTATTAATACCGATACGTAGAGGTTTTGGCGGGAAAGCCGGACCCAACCACGAGTCTGACCGCCCCCGCCCTGGCCACTCCCGGAGGCT
>LIUJ01000312.1 GCA_001462255.1 Fibrobacteria bacterium GUT77
CGCTTGCCTTTACCGTCCCGTTCAGCGGAACGCCGCCGTCAATAATATATTCACTCATTATGATGAATTTACCTGTGAAGCGTGATTGTGTCAATGAAAGAAGCCGTAAAAAAAGCCGCCCCCGACTGGAGGCGGCTTCGGTGCGCATTGCAGATGGCGCTTAATTACCAGCAGCGATCTTCAGCGCCTTCAGGGTGAAGGTGTATGTTCCGCCTGCCGGTTCACTGGGATGGAAATAGAAGTCAAGCAAAATTGCGTTTTGTGGATCATTGTTCTCTTGGCTATACCATTGAATATCAACATTTCCGCCTACATATTTGGTTGGGTCTATAGGATCCAGTTGCTGCTCCGAAATCCATAAAGGAGGCCAAGTAAGATTATTTGACGCAACAGTAGCAACTTTATTTGGATGCAGTGCAACTCCGGAAGAAATTGGCAGTTCAAGGGACAGATAATACCCCTCAAGGAAAACGGACTCGCTGCTTCCGGGAATTTGAATTTGAGAAAAACCGCCGGGGGTAACGGCAACAGTACCGGTATATCCACCGCCTGCCTTGACTTTGAACCCGCCTTCAAGAGAGCCGTTTGAATTAAGAGCGCTTGCTGCCAGTATTCTATCACTGGGGAAATCTTTCCAGCCGGTTGTAGGAGCGGGGATTGCAGGGGGTGCCCATACTATGCCCGGATAAGCCGGCACCGATAAATTTTCACCTGCAGGATGGGAAATTTTATTAAGCGTAAAGGTATATTCCGCTCCGGCTTTCTCGTCGGCGTGCCAGTAGATATACAGGCAGAGAGTTCTGCGCGGCCATGCGTTATCATTATTTTCCCACGCGAAATCAACCCGCCCAGCCAAATAGACGGCGGTATCCTCAATGGTGTTATCGCCGGTTAAATTTACCCGTTGTGCGGAACTCCAATCCGGATTAGTTTCCTGCGGGCCGCTAGCGGCAAACGCTATCATTCCGATTGGCTTATACGGCGCGGTTTCGGTTGCCACGGGCAGATCCAGAGACATATAAAAACCTGTTTTGAATATGTAGTCATCATCCTGGAAGGAAATCAGGCTAATGCCGCCGGGATTGGTTAAAACCGTCACTTTGTATGTATCGCCACCGTTGTCTTCAATGTACCCTTCCCCTCCGGAACCGGCGTAAAAAGCTGTATATCCCAGTAGTCCGTCTTTAGCAGGATTCTCCGTACCATCTTCGAATTTTGCCGGAACCCCTTTTGGGAAAGCCTCGTAATCGGCAGGCTCGTTTATAGAAGCCGGAGCCCAGGGGGTAAGATCGCCCTTTGTGAGCGGCGGTTTAGGTTTGCCGCCATCCCCACAGCCTACAAACACCAGACCGAAAGAAAGAATCGCTATTAAAGCGATTAACATTTTTCTTTTCATTTTTTTCTCCTCATATCATAACTATTTTTTTATGGCGCCGGGGTTTTGCCCCGGAAACCGCAACGCGGTTGTAACCGCCAAAACCACTATTTAAAACTTTTCGCCAGAACTTGTAACAGTTCAGCGCCCGAATCCTGACTGTACTCCCAAGCGAAAACACCGCCGAGTTTTTTCTCCTTTGCGTATGCGGCAAGGCACTGCATCTGCTCTTTGTCGCTGTAAGTTACCCACCGCTTGCTGTCCGTGTTGTAAAGGAAAGGGGCCTTCGCCGCATTGTCCCAGTAGCGGGTGTAGCCGGAACCTTCTTTTAGATAACTCTTTATGGCCGCCCATGCCGGCTCTGCCCCATAAGTGGTATATGCCTGATACAGGCCCGGCTCGTAGCCGCCAGGTGAAACGCCGTTCCACACTTTTCCGTAAAAAGCGGCTCCCAGCATAATTTTTTCAGGTGGAATACCGGCGTTCAGATAGGATCGTATTGATTTGTCAGTGCTTTGCTCGCTCTGTTTGCGCGGGTTGTTATACAAATTCGCATTGTGCCCGGTAGTATTGCTCCAACTGCCGTAGTAGTCGTAATTCATAATTTTTAAACTGTCAACAATTTTAGCCGCTTCGATCATGGAAGCGTTATACTCCGCGGACACTGCGCTGGAAAGGCTGTAACGTTTGCCGGTTTCTTTTTGCATTTCGTCTAACGCATCCCGTGTTTCGCGTAACAGGGCTATGTAACCTGCGAATTGGCCGCTGTTCGGGAATTCCCAGTCAATGTCAACGCCGTCCAGCTTATGGCTATTAACGAATTGGCAGATGTTGGCGATAAACACGGCGCGTTTTTCGGAATTGGCGGTAACATCAGGAAATTTTTTTTCATTGGCTCCGCCTACGGAAACCGTAATTTTTAAATCAGGATACGTATTATGAAGCTCGGCAACCTCGTTCCACCCGGAAAATCCGTTCATTTGAATCGACGAATTGTTGGTATTAATAAGGGCAAAAGCAAGAATCAAATCGGAAATATAATTACCTTTAACAGACTCCGCTTTCCAGCTTTGCCAGGTATTGATATAAACAGCTACTTTCGCGCCGCCCAGGGTAAACTTCCCATCATAAGAATCATCCTCTTTACAGCCGCAAAAGAACAGCGTCAACACGAGAGCTATAAAAAAAACCGACCGTCGTTTTTCTTTCAATTATTTTTCCTCTGTATATTTGTCAGGAAGACTGATAGTACAGAAAAAACGTTCGGTATTTTCAAAAGACCCTTTGCCAATGACAAGTTTTATTCCTGTCATATCCGCGTAACGCGCCGTCTTCGCTTTTACCGTGTACTCATAGGAAGACATCAGTCCCGCCTGTGTTCCCGGAATCTTTGTCTCCGTTACAATGCCGGTTTGTTCGCCTCCTGAAGTTCCCGCTAAAACTTTCGCGGCCTTGACCATGTCCGCCGTGATCAGGTTTGCGGCGTTGTCCCGCGCGTAAAGGCCCGCGCCTCCCTTTAAGACAAATTTCATATACTTGCCTGCGTCCGCTTCCGGAACATGAAGGTCTATCCGCAGAGAATTTGTTTTTGCGACCGGAACGGGAGCGCTTAATCTTCGTGAATTAAACTGATGATAATAATTACCAAGAATAAAATTTTTAGTGATCTCCTGGTAAGTATCGGGATCTATCACGTTGTATTTTTCCGCAAGAGCTTCGCATTTTACCGCGTCGCCCTCACGGTAGACTTCGGCTTTTGTTACCACGCTTTCTGACCATTCGGGATTCGAGCCGCCAACAAAATCCAAAGTGAATTCGTAATAATCATCCGGATTGGAAACATTGTTAAAATACAAATACAAAAACACGGTGGTATACGGCCTGTTTCTCCCGGAGGGATCGGGATTAAGATAGTTAATGCCTTCGTTTGTCATCTCGAACGTTCCGATTGCGACTCCGTTTCTGAAAGCGGCTGACCCCACAAGGTCATTCGCGGTAGGATAATCGGCGTCCGTATTGCCGTCCGCGCCGACCGAAGCGCAGGCGTACACGCGGAAAGGTTTGTCCGCTACATTGGGATCATCAGGAAAAGTGCAAACAATTTTATAAAATTCTGAAAAGGTAAAAGAACCGTCGCGGCCAATAAACATCGCTGTGGGCGAGCTTGAAGGCGAACGCCGCCTCATACGCACCTTGTAGGTTCCGTCATCGTTAGCTGTAATAGTGCCCGCCTCATCGCCTGAGACGTCCTTCCCGTCTCGTTGATAATAAAAACTCGCCTGTAGAATTTCCGCCCGTGGAAACATAGTATATTTGTCCTGCGGCGGGGGGGTTACATCCCTTATGCAACCAGAGATAAAAAAAATAGAAAAAATTATTAATATCGTTATAAACCACAGCGAACAGTTCTGTAACACGCCGCGCCGCAGCGCAGTACCTTTTTTCATAAACAGCCCCCCGGCTAGAACGAATAAGTTAACCAGACAGGAAAGGACATTCCCCAACCCTGCCCCTCGTTCATCGGCGCGTTCGCGTAAATGCCCATGCGGACATTGCCGTGACCGTATTGCTTCTGACCGTAAAAACCAAAACCAAGCATCTTTTTGTCATTTACGCCCTTCTCTTTGCCCATTTGAACGCCGAAAGTAAAATCCATGCCAATATCGCAGAAACCGATGTTATATGTGGGGTAAATATTAAAAGCGATCTGAGGCGCGCTGAACGCGTACTTTACATGATTTCCGTCCGCGTCTGTTTTTTCTTTTTCCGCAGTACCGGCAAAATGCCCGTCAATGGCAAAGCCTATTTTAAGATCCTCAACGCCTTTATACATTACGCCTAACGCAATGTAAAACGGGTTTTCCAGCGAGAAACCCGGCTGTTCCAGAATACCGGGCTTTCTCTCCAGGCTGTACTTAATTCCAATATCAGCTAACAGATCGGGCATCATGGTAAACGCAAAA
>LIUJ01000313.1:0-107 GCA_001462255.1 Fibrobacteria bacterium GUT77
CGTTGTTAGCCCGAAGGGCAAACAACGTGTAGGAGTTGCGAGGGTGGTATGGTGGGGCGGTATTGTTTTGATTTTGACGTTAGGTTACCCGCCGCGGTAGCGGCGGG
>LIUJ01000313.1:147-8440 GCA_001462255.1 Fibrobacteria bacterium GUT77
GTATATATCAATATGTATCAATATGTATCAAAATACGTTAACGCCCGATTTTGGGATATAATGGGTATTCATATTCGCTATAGGAGATCAACACTATGATTAACGCGTTAATCAAAGCCGAGTTGGACAACCTCGCAAAAATCATAGTCAATACCGTTCCAGTGGAGCAAATATTTCTTTTCGGCTCATACGCTTACGGTACCCCGCACAAGGACTCTGATTTGGACTTGTACGTAGTGTTAAAAGACGATACCCAGATGAGAGAGATAGACGCCGGCGTTGAGATTAGGATGGCAATGCTTCGCAAAAATACGATGCCGGTGGATATCATCACCAAGAAGAAGCAGGGTTTCTTGGATAGGTTGGACGCGATTACGCTTGAGCGAAAGGTTGCTCGGGACGGAGTGTTGATCTATGGGTAAGCAATCGACAAATGCGCCTAATGAGTGGCGTTTCCTCGCGGAGCGGGACATTACCGCCGCCGAATTTTTGTCCAAAATGTATCCGCCCTTAAATGAAATTATTGTTTTCCACTGTCAACAAGCGGTAGAAAAGTACCTTAAAGGCGTTTTGGTAATATTGGGAGAGGAACCGCCGCATACACATAACCTTGATGATTTGTGCGTATTGGTGGAAAAACATCGCCCATCGTTTTCGAGCATATCGTCTTTTTGCTCAAAGATAACGCAATTTGCGGTACAACCGCGATATGATTATGGCATGAGCATATCCGACACGGATACGTGCCTTGCTTTGGAGTATGCTCGAAAGATTAGAACCTTTTTGGGGAAAGAAGTCCCTGAGATGTTTTAAAGGAGGGGCATTATGGCGACGCTAACTGTAGCGGACGATATTGTTTTTAGGGTAGACGAGTTTGCTAATGAAGAGGAGCGTAACGGCGTTTGCGCCTAAATCGTCGCGGTCTCTATCGGTCCGGTAACCGTCGCCCCTACCGTTCCGTCGGCCAACCGGATATTTACGCGGTCACCGATTTCAACTTCACTCGCGCTCTTTACCGTCGTTCCGTTACCATCGTTAATGACGACACAGTATCCCCGGCCCAACACTGCCAGCGGGCTAAGCGAATTAAGCCGCCCGGCGGCGGATTTCAAGCTTGCGTCGCTTGCCGTAAGTATCGATTTCATCGATTGACGGACGCGACCGCCGGCCTCGTCCAACGACTGTTCCGCCTCCGCCAAGATACGAAACGGGTAAGTAAGCGCTTTGGATGATTTGATATTGCCTACCCTGTCGTTTATCGCCGCGAAGTATCTGTTTATGCCTACGGCAAACCGCGCGGCGCACTGCTCAAAATACCGCCTGCCCTCCGCCGTGTCCGGTAGCGCCGTTTCCGCCGCCGCCGACGGGGTAGGGGCGCGTACGTCCGCGACAAAATCGGCTATCGTAAAATCTATCTCGTGCCCTACGGCCGATATGACCGGTATCTTGGAATTGTAGATTGCCCTCGCCACGACCTCCTCGTTAAACGCGTACAAATCCTCCGCCGATCCGCCGCCGCGCCCAACTATCATCACGTCAACGCCGCCGAAGTCGTTCATCATACGTATGGATTTTGCGATTTTCTCCCCGGCCGTATCGCCCTGAACCGGCGTGTCTATTACGATGATGTTTGTCTGCGGCGCGCGTTTCGCGGCAACGCGCACAATGTCCCACAACGCCGCGCCGTTCTTGCTTGTTACAACGCCGAGCGTGGAAACGGAGCGGGGGAGAGGCCGCTTGCGCGATTGATCGAAGATCCCCTCTTTTGATAATTTCTCTTTAAGCTTTTCAAAGGCGATGCTTTGCGCCCCAATGCCCGCCGGCATCAATCGGTGGACGCTTAACTGATAGTACCCGGCTTTTTCGTAAACGCCGATTGACGCTATGGCAAAAACCGCCATGCCGTCGCTCGGACTGAAGTTGAGCTTGGCGGCCGCCGATTTCCACATAACGCCGGGGATTTGGCTGCGCTCGTCTTTAAGCTTAAAGTAGCAGTGCCCGCTGGGATAGCGCTTCCAACCGCTCAATTCTCCCTCTACCCAAACCAATGTGTTGTGAAGTTCGAGGATTTGCGCGATGCCGGAGTTGATTTCGCTTACGGTGTACGGTTTTGAGGATTCTTGCGGCGTTAAAAAGTCGAAAGCAAGGTCGTCGTCATCGTCGTTGTAGCCGTCGTCGAGGTTTTTGATGTTGATGATGTCGTAATCGCGGTCGTCGGTACGCGTATCGGTATTGATGCCGTTGTTACGGTCATTATATTTTTTATAATCGGTCATTGTTAATACATCCTTTATGACAGATGCCGCCTTAACGATATCTAAGATTAATACTATGTAAAAGACACTCGCTCGTACAACCGCTTTATCGACGACGCCTTCCCGCTTTTGTCGTCGATGTCTATGATAACCCCGTTGATCATCGCCCCGTCTTCGCTCGGTTCAAAGCGCACGTATGTTTGCAACAGGTATTTTTTTACGACGCCTTCCGGTTTCATGCCTATAATGGAATTTTCCGGGCCGGTCATTCCGGCGTCCGTTATGAACGCCGTTCCTTTGGGCAATATTCTTTCGTCGGCCGTTTGAACGTGGGTATGCGTGCCTATTACCGCGCCGGCCAAACCGTCAACGTAATGGGCAAGCGCGGCTTTTTCGCTCGAAGCTTCGGCGTGAAAGTCGACCAATACGACCGGCGTTTGTTTGCGTAGCTCGTTGATTGCCTCAAGACCCGCGCGGAACGGGCAGTCGAATGACTCGTGCATAAACATACGCCCCATCAGGTTGACTACGCCGATTGCCCGCCCGTCTGTTAGCGTGAAGAGCGTTGAACCGTGGCCGGGGTTTGCGGGCGGGTAGTTTAACGGGCGTACGGCCGCAGGTTCGTCCATGAAGGAAAAATCGTTGTCGGCGACGGAAAATGAGTGGTTGCCGCCGGTGATGACGTTTAGCCCGTATTTGCGGAGCTTGCGGAAGAGATTTTTGGTCATGCCGCGCCCCCCGGAGACGTTCTCGCCGTTGCCGACGCAAACGTCGATGCCGTGCTCTTGGGTAAGCGCGGGCAGGCGTTCGGCCAAAACGCGCCGCCCGACGTTACCGAAGATGTCGCCTATAAATAGAATTTTCATAACGTTTATTTCGCGAATTCCGTAAATCTTATTTCACGGATGATAGTGACTTTAATCTGGCCCGGATATTCCATCTCCTCTTGTATCTTTTGCGAGATTTGGCCGGCCAATTCTTGAGCTTGGGCGTCGTTTATCATCTCCGGTTCCACCATTACGCGAATTTCTCGTCCGGCTTGGATAACGTAGGCCTTTTGGACGCCTCTGAAGGAGTCGGCGATGTCCTCCAAGTTGTTGAGGCGGTTGACGTAGTTTGTGAGCGTCTCCCTCCTTACGCCCGGTCGTGTGCTTGATATGGTGTCGGCGGCTTGTATGAGTACCGGGTACATGGAAATCGGCGGCACGTCTTCGTGGTGCGCGGCGACGGCGTTGCAGATGATTTCGTTTTCGCCGTTTTTGGCCACTATCTCCGCGCCGAGCGCCGAGTGCGTCCCTTCCGTTTCGCGGTCTATAGACTTGCCTATGTCGTGCAACAATCCGGCGCGAACGGCAATCTTCGGGTCAAGACCGAGTTCCGAAGCCATCAACCCGGCTATGATAGCTACCTCCTTACTGTGTTGCAGAACGTTTTGACCGTAGGAGGTGCGGTACTTCAGGCGCCCGAGCATCTCCACGATTTTCGGTCGCAGTCCGTGGACGTCGAGCTCGAATATGACCTCTTCGGCGGCCTCTTTCATTATTTTGTCCAACTCTTTTTCGCTCTTTTTAATAAGCTCCTCTATGCGCCCCGGATGAATGCGACCGTCGGTAATCAGTTTTTCGAGCGCCAGCCTGGCAATCTCGCGGCGTATTGGGTCGAAGCCGGAAAGGATCACCGCTTCGGGGGTGTCGTCAACGATAACGTCTATGCCCGTGGCCTCCTCGAAAGAACGAATGTTGCGTCCCTCCCTGCCTATGATGCGCCCCTTCATCTCGTCGTTGGGCAGATGGACGACCGAGACCGTAGACTCCACCGTCGTGTCGGCGGCGCAACGTTGTATAGACTGAACTATGATCTCCTTGGCCTCCTTCTCCGCGTCGGCTTTGGCCTGATCCTTCATCTCCTTGATCATCTGGGCGCACTCGTAGCGCACCTGTCCCTCAAGGTTTTGCAAAAGTATCTTCTTCGCCTCTTCCTGAGTCATCTGCGAGATTTTCTCAAGGCGCTCGTTCTGCTGCGCGAGCAGGCGCGACAACTCGTTGTCCTTGGTGCGCAACGTCTTTTCCTTGGAGTTGAGAAAGCTTTCACGCGCGGCGAATTCGGACTCCCGCTTGGCGTTGTGGTCACGTTGCTTTTTGACCTCAATGTCGGCCTCTTTAACGCGCAACTGCTCCTGCCTTATCTGATCCCGTGTTTTGGCCGCCTCCCTCTCAAACTCCGTTTTCGCTTTGAACCACTCGTCCTTAGCCTCAAGGAGCGCCTCTTTCTTTCGCAACTCCGCCTCGTTCTTCGCCTCCTTAAGAATGCGTTCCGCCTCACGGCTTAGCCGCTCCTCCTCCTCGCGGCGATATTTGCGGTCAACGGTAACGCGCCAAAAGAACCCGCCGATAAACGCGGCGACGGCCGCTACCGCTATGATTACAACAACTATAGTGGGGGACATGTAAACCTCCAATCAATTATGGTTTTATGTAAATATATGTATACACCCCGAATAGGCGCGACAACGCCGAATCGGAACGTTTCTCAAAATATTGGAGGGTAACGAAAACGCGCCGTGACGACTAAGGCGTTATCAGTCAAGAAGATAACGCGCGATAACGGGCATTACGCGTGAGGACGTAAATTCGGTAACTACGAGACGTTGCGGAATTTTCGCCGATAAACGCCGAAAATCAGCGCTAAAACATACGATAAGGTTTGGAATCAACGGCTCCTACGCGATTAACCGACGGTCTTGCCGACCCCGCCGGCACCGTCAATCTTACCCGTAATCGCTTTGACCTTCTCCTCGTATTCGCGCACTTTCTCGACCTCCGCCTCGTACTTCGCTTTGGTTTCAAACAGTTCCCCCGCGATGTTGAGCGCGGAGAGAACCGCCAATTTCATATCGTCCCGAGAAGCGGTGAGTTCCTGCAACTCCGCTATCTTGGAATTCACGTACGTGGCGACCAACCGCGTAGTCTCGGCGTCGGCGCCGTCGCACCTGAGATTAAAATCCGTCCCAAAGATTGTCACCCTAACGACCTCAGAGCCCATAAGCTCCATTCCTCCCGCCGCCGTTCAAGCGGCGCTATGTCAAAGCGCCGTTAAAGCGCCGCGTCTATTTTTGCGAGTAGCCCTCTTATACGCTCCGCGGCCTCGGTCATACGTCCGCGCTCAGCTTCGGCACCCGCCCTAAGTTCCTCAATTTGCCCCTTCAAATCCTCGTTTTCACCCCTAAGACCGGCCATACCACCCTCAAAATCCGCCTTAAGACGCTCGTTCTCCGCCTTTAAACCGCTTATGGTGTCAACAAGCGCGCCTACTTTATTTTCCAACTCAGAAAGAAACTCTATCTCCATAAAAATAACCCCTTTCACACATATTTTGAAAAATCATATCGTAAAACGCCCAAAATAAGTACGGGTAACAAGCCGGTATTATTAATATAATATATATTTTGGGAAAGGTGAAAAAAAATAAAAATCAAAATTTTTCAAAAAAAGATTACCCGACTGTTGACATCTTATCCCGTAAAACATTATATTATTGATACGGCTTGTTTGCCGCGTTAAATCGTTGAACGACCGTAAGTTGGGGTTGTACCTACGAGAGAAGCAAAATGCGCTTGCGCAAAAACGCCAGCTCCTGCGGCGTCTCACGCAAAGCGGCGCGGTCTTTCTTGGGCATCTCCCAGCGGATAGGGGGCAAATCCGTGCCGCGTTTGCGTACCGTCAATATACAGGTAAAGGTGTCCTCAATCTCGTTTACAATCTCAAACGGGAACGACGCGGCGACGTCGGACTTATCAGCCGTTGACAACGGGACGATGTGGTTAGCCCGCATTCCTATGTGGCGTACGTCGTCGCTCGCCTTGTCGCAATCGAAATCAATGCCCCAATCGTTAACAAAAATTCGCGATCCCCTGACCTCCGCCGCCGCGATGTTTTTGCAGCCGGTCAACCGCGCCGCGTGGACGGTAGCCGGGTTCTCAAACAACTCCCACTTGTCCCTTGCCGCCTCGTTTTTGCCGCGGTCTATGATTGCGATGTCGCCGCAGAGTCTATACGTTTCGTCGCGGTTGTGGGACACGTAGAGCACTGGCTTTTGGAAGCGCCGAAACGCCGCCGCGAGTTCCAATTCCAACTCCCAGCGCAGGTGGCTGTCGAGCGCCGCGAAGGGTTCGTCGAGCATGAGGATATTTGGGGAACCGGCCATGATTCGCGCCAGGGCGCAACGTTGCTTCTCGCCGCCGGAAAGTTCGTGGGGGTACTTGTTGAGGTGCGGCGATATGTGGAACGTTTCGGCCAGCTCGACGGCGACCTTTAAGCGGTCTTGACGTGGCTTTTTCTTCGCGCCGGCCATGATGTTTTGCCGCACCGTCATGTTGGGGAAGAGCGCGAAGTCCTGAAACAGGAAACCGGTATTCCGCGCCTGCGGCGACAGGTTTATCTTATTCTTGGAGTCAAACAAGGTAACGCCGTTTAGCGAAATGTACCCGCTGTCGGGTTTTGATATTCCGGCGATGCAACGCAACGTCATGCTCTTGCCGCTGCCCGACGCCCCCATAAGCGCCGTTACGCCGGGTTTCGCCGTGATGTTGACGTTTAGAGAAAAACCGTCCAATTTCTTTTTGATGTCGCATACGAGCATTTGACCGTTACCCCCTAACCCGCGGTTTGTTGAAGGCGTTGATTATCATCATAAAGACCGACGATACCGCAAGGTTGATTACCACCCAGTACATCGCCGCGCCCTCGTTATTGATTTGCCAATAGTAGGCTACCGATGTGGAGACGGTGGCCGTCTTGCCGGCTATGTACCCCGAAACCATGCTTGTCGCGCCGTATTCCCCAATCCCCCGCGCGAAGGCGAGAACCGTCCCGGCGAGTATCGCGTGCTTGCAATTTGGGAGCAGTATTCGGAAGAAGATGTACCATTCGGATAATCCGAGCGTGCGCCCCGCGTCGAGCAGGTTGCGGTCAAAGCCGTCGAACGCCCCGCGTACCGTGCGGTAGATAAACGGAAACGCGATTATGGCGACGGCTACGACGGAGGCGTACCACCGCATAGTGATTGTCAACGAAAACCAGTCATACAACTTCGCTCCGACGGCGCTTCTCGGCGACAGCCAAACGAGGATGAAGTAGCCGACGACGGTCGGCGGCAGCACGAGAGGGATCATTAATACGGTATCGCAGACGCCCTGCAACACCCGCGGCAACCGCGCCGCCGCGAACGCCGCGAGGAGACCGGCGGCAAACGCGGCGGATACGGCGATAGTCGAAATTCTTAGCGAATTGTATAGCGGAAATAAGTCCATATATTAAAATCCAAATTCATACAAAATAAATCATTTGACGATCTCAAAGCCGATCTTCTTAAATACGACCGTAGCTTTCGGCGAATTCAGATAGTCCAAAAACGCCTTCGCGGCCTCCGCGTTTGCCGATTTCTTCAGCACGGCGGCGGGGTAAACGGCGGGTTTATGGCTACCTTCGGGGGCGTTGGCTACCACCTTTATACCGCCCTTAGACGTCGCCGCGTCGGTGGCGTATACCACGCCGCAATCTACGCTCCCGCTCTCGACCTGCGACAGCACCTCTTTAACGTTTGTCCCCAAAGACGCCTTGGCCGAGACCTTATCCCACATTTTTAGGCTATTGAATATCTCCTCCGAATACTGTCCGACCGGTACGCTTGAGTTGCCGAGCGCGATAAGTTTTACTTTATCGGTCGCGCAGTCCGCAAACGATTTGATGCCTGCCTTGCTGTTCGACGGCACGATCAGCACGATTTTGTTGACCAACAGGTCTTTGCGCGTGGCGGGGTCGACGTACTCCGCCGCTACTGCGTCCATCTGCTTCTGTCCGGCGGATAAGAACACGTCCGCCTCCGCGCCGTTTTCAATCTGCGTCTGCAACTTGCCGCTCGAATCGAAGTTGAAGGAGAGCGTTACCGCCGGTGCGGACGCCTTGTAGAGCGTCGCGATCTCGGTCAGCGCTTCAGTTAGGCTGGCGGCGGCGAAGACGTTTAGCGTTACCGGCTTTGCC
>LIUJ01000313.1:8640-9204 GCA_001462255.1 Fibrobacteria bacterium GUT77
GCGGAGAGCGTTGAGAGTAGTGAATAACGCTTTGTCATAAAAATCCCCTTTCTTTGGGATTAAGTGGATATTAATATAAAAACTTAAACAGCATATATGTTATATAAAAAAATAGTTTACGCGTAAGTTATATGTCAATATCTAAATTCAAATTTTTTTATTTTTGTCAAAAGTTCCCGTCACGACCGGAGATTACAAGGTATTTGCGCGTTACGACTACACGTTCTGACGGTTGGGCGGCGGGGTAAGAATTTGTAGGGGCGGAGTGTTGATGTGGGGAGGTCAATCGGTCGGCGACGGTATGTCCGAGCGTTCAAGAGCCAAAACCGCACGCATTGCGTGAAAAATACAGTAATATGAGCGATTGGCTGCGGTTTTGAGCGCGCCGTTGTTGTTATTGATTTCCGCGTCTTGTAGGAATTCAGCTGCTTGGCTAAGGCGGTAGGCCGCTAAATCCATAGGTGTATCATCACGCATACAATACTACCCCGTCTTTTTGCACGTTCATATAGAAAGGAACAAAATTTACGTATTTATGGAACTTGGAACTGCATACCATAGACA
>LIUJ01000314.1:0-5922 GCA_001462255.1 Fibrobacteria bacterium GUT77
AGTATCGTCGCTACGCGACTTTATAATTTATTACACAAATACATGCGACATTGTAACTGTTTAAAAATAAAGTAGCATTAATTTAGTAAAATTTAGTATATTATTAGCAATACTTTGGGGAGGTAATTTATGGTAGTTGGGGAATGGTTGGGACTGTCTATATAGTTGTAGTGTTTCACTCTTGATTTTAGGAAAGAATAAAAATGAGAGACAAAGATATTTGTGAAGAAACGGTCTTAAAAAACAAAATAGAACCGGACTTTCTTGATAAACCAACTTGTACCGATATTGTCAAAGAAATTAATCGAGAACGCAAGGGCAGTTTCTACACGCCAAAGATTTGGGTAGAACTTTCTCAAAAATATATAGCCGACGTTCTCGGCGAGGATTGGCAGGACGAATACTACGTTTGGGACTGCGCGGCGGGAACCGGAAATCTACTCACCGGTTTAACCAACAAATACAATATTTGGGCGTCCACGTTGGATAAAGCCGACGTTGACGTTATGCACGACAGGATTGAGAACGGGGCTAATTTGCTCGACGACCACGTGTTTCAGTTTGATTTTCTGAACGACGGTTTTGAAAAGTTGCCTAAGGGATTGCAGAAAATCATTAACAAGGATAATCACAATGTCAAAAGACACCGTTAACGCGAAGATACCTTCCGTATCGCCCGTATCTTACCTATACTTCACCCTCTTCTTCATATCCGGCATATCCGGTCTGATATACGAATCTATCTGGTCGCAATATTTAAAGCAGTTTCTCGGCCACGCGGCGTACGCTCAGACTTTGGTGTTGGTGATATATATGGGCGGGATGGCGTTGGGATCGTGGTTGGCGGCGATTTGGGCCAATAGGGTTCGGGATTTACTGTTTTGGTACGCCATTGTGGAAATCGCGCTCGGGGCGCTTGCCCTCGTCTTCCACGACTTTTTCATTCGATATATTGACACCTCATTCTCAACGATACTACCGTTTCTCGGCAATCCGGTATTAATATCTCTGTATAAATGGGGTTCTTCGGCGCTCATCATTCTACCGCAATCAATGTTGCTCGGCGCCACGTTTCCGCTTATGGCGGGCGGAATATTGCGACGCTTTCCGGGGCTTAGCGGGTACAAGACGTCGTTTATCTATTTTGTCAACACGCTTGGAGCCTCTATAGGAGTGTTGATAAGCGGATTTTACCTCGTAAGAGAATGGGGGCTTAAAGGAGCCATCATCTCCGGCGGGATGATTGACTTGTTTGTGGGGTTGTCCGTACTCGCGCTCTGTTTGAATGATCGAGCGAGTTATGTAGACGGTAATATTGATAATGATAACGCTATCAGCGACAGTATTAATACCGGTATCAATACAAATACCGACAACATCAATACCGGCCTTACCGATACCGATGATATCATCCTCGACGACGAATTAAACGACATCTCCGCCATAAACGCCGATAGCAAAGCCATTTTTGCCGTTCCCGATAAACGCGAAGACTACTATCCCCTACTCTTCGTGGCCTGCGGCACCGCCGTGGCCTCCTTTATGTACGAAATCGGATGGATACGGATGCTTAGCCTCGTGCTCGGCAGTTCCACGCACTCCTTCGAACTCATGCTAAGCGCCTTTATCCTCGGCCTCGCCCTCGGCAGTTTCTTTGTCCGCAACAAATTGGACACGGTCAAAAACGCGCCGCGTTTTCTCGGCATCGCGCAGATAGTAATGGGAGCGAGCGCCATTGCCACGCTCTTTACATACGGCAGCCTCTTTAAGATAATGGTATTTGCCATAGACGCGTTGGATAGGAACGCCTCCGGCTACATTCTCTTCAACATCATCAGCCACTTGATTTGCGTGATTACCATGCTCCCTTCCACTATATGCGCCGGAATGGTCATACCGCTTATCATCAATATGCTTTATAGGCGCGGGTACGGGGAGGCGGCCATCGGCAAGGTTTACGCGGTGAACACCGCCGGCGGGATACTTGGGGTAATAGTCGCGGTGTGGGGACTAATGGAGCTTACCGGACTCAAATACCTAATTACAATCGGCGGAACCATCGACATGGGTATAGGACTTTACGTGCTCTACAAATTCGCCGAAACCAAGCAGAGCCTTACGCGCACAATCGCGCAACCGGCTTGCATCATAGTGCTCGTAGCTGCGGTCGCGTTCTCCAAGCTCGATCCCGTGCTCGCCTCTTCCGGCGTCTTCCGCTACGGAACGATATCCAACGCCAAGCGCGTGGTGGGGCACATAGACGGGAAAACGGCGTCCATCACCCTCTTCAAATCAGGACAAAGTTTAGTGCTTTCAACAAACGGCAAACCGGACGCAAGCGTGGGGATCAACGAGGAGTACAGCAGCGACGAGTACACCATGGCGTTGCTCGGTTTGCTACCCATGAGCGCGCGTAACGAAATACGAACGGCGGCGGTAATCGGCATGGGCGCGGGAATGACGGCGCACTATTTGCTATACGACCCTACATTAGAGAGCCTCGACGTGGTTGAAATCGAACCGGCTATGGCCAAGCTCGCCAAGAAGATAGGGCATAAGGTGGAGAATACCTTCAACGACCCGCGCTGCCACATACGCTTCGACGACGCCAAGACGTTTTTCTCGGCGCAAAACCGAACCTACGACGTGATTGTCTCCGAACCCTCCAACCCCTGGGTGAGCGGCGTGTCGAGCCTCTTCTCGCGGGAATTTTTCAAACATATCCGCAGGCACATAAACGACGGCGGGATACTCGTGCAGTGGTTCCACAAGTACGAGGCCGACGTTACCATACTCGTATCCATACTTAAAGCGCTTGGCGAGTCGTTCCCTCAATACGAACTCTACATGACGGGATCCGACTTGATAGTAATAGCCGCCAAAGACGCGGACACCGACATCAGCCTAAAGCGCGACGTATTCATGTACGAAACGATATCGAAAAATATGAAAAATATGGGTTTCTCCGGCATTGATGATTTCAACCTAATCCGCTACGCCGATAAAACGTTTTTTGACCCGATAATCAACACCTACAAAACGACGCCGGCGAACAGCGACTACCACTCATACGTAGACCTTTACGCCGCCAAACACCGTTTTATGGGCAGCACGGCAAAAGAGATAGACGACATACGGGAGTTCATCGTTCCGATAAAAAAGACGCTACTCGCCGACACGGCGTATCAGGGTTTGATTCCGACACGAAACTATCCCGACATATACAACTTATACGACATCCACAAGGCAAAGTCTTTGGCCCAAGAGATTGTTTTCAGCGCGAGGGCGGTCAACGACGACACGACGCACGGGGCGCTCTCGGCCTCAATCTTCATACTCGACTACGCCGAGGCGCGACCGCAAATGATAACTTTTTCGCAGATACAAAGCGCCATAACGCGAATCCTGCAAAAAACGCTGCCGTACCTATCCGCCGAAGAAACACGCGAATTGTGGAACATAATCGAGGGAAAATTGGCAACGCGGGAACTCTCGGAAACGGACAGCGAGTGGATGGCCTACTTCAGAGCGCTATGCAACTACGACCTCCCCGAAACGCGACGCCTGTCACTGAATCTATTGCCCATAGAAGCGGACACCATCGCCGACCATTTCAGCAATCAAATGCTCATAGCGTCATTGCTCTTAGCGTCAACGATAACGAACGACGATACGGTGAAAGTGGAACGGGTGTGGGAAAAGTACGAGGCAAAAAAGAGACCGCCGGCGGCTATACGAGCGGCGCGGGCGGCTTACCGCTACAAAAAAGAAAAACTTAATTTATAGGTTCCAAACCAACCGCCAAAACGGTCGACACGGAATACGGAATCGGTCGACCGCAGGAGGGCAAACATTGAACTTGCTTAATCTTGAACGCAACGTACCGAAAGCCCCGCGTTCTTTTGATGTGCCATTTCTAATAATGGGAAGTTGAACATAAATGCCCTAGTATATGTTCCTATTTTATTGTATTCCGTATCCGTCCACCAAGCGCCCACTTTACCGGGATTAAGTATTAAAGACTTTTGTGGAACGTAGACACCTCCCGGTAGAGCCGAAAATCCGTAATCGTCCGTCCCATTGCAGTTGTTTCCCCGACAATTACCGAAAAAAAACCATTGAACAAAACCGTTGGTTTGTGCCCAACCGCTTCTCGCTTTCAACGTCTTGCTCGCACTACCTCTCATACCATACTTGCCTTTACCTCCGACAGCCTTAGCCAAATTTCCCCATTCTTCGCGAGAAGGTAAATGCCATCCTTGCGGGCAGGCTGTTCTCGCCGTCGTCCAATCATACAACCTGCCGTACTTATTGTCGTTTGGATTTTCGTTATCAACTCTCGCAATAGTCCAATCACGCAAACCGTGTTTATTGTTGTTGGTATTTTCGTTATCAACGTACCAAGAGTTACCCAACGTTATATTTAAATTCTCAGCCATCCACGTTTTATCGCCAATTCCCACCGTCCTGTATGTCTTACCGTCTCTGTTGTCCGTAAACGTACTCGAACCGGATTGATATGTCGGCATTGACGTTTGTTCAGAGCGTTGTGTTGAACTTCGTTTGATATCAAAATGCAAACCGAACTTAAACTGACTTGCCAACATTAATTCTTTTTCTTTACCGAGAGTGTACATCGAATTGTAAGAATTATAAGTTCCGTCTTGCTTATATCCCAAAAGTCCCCTATAGCCTATTTCGAAAATTTTCCAATATCGTAGCTTGACAAAAGGGCCGCCGAATACGTGTACCTCTTGTAACGGCGTTGTGTAATTCTCCAATTCGAAGCGTCCGTACCAGTAACCCGTTGACCATCCCAACACCCACCGCTCACCCATGCGGCTGATGTTAAAACCGCCGCCTACCGTTTCACGACGTCCTACGCCGGTCAATGGATCGGATGTGTTATGCGCGTCGCCCCAAACACCTCCGCCGAACTCAAATCCGTATGCCACTTTGTCGTCTCCAAACCACCCGATTTCTATGCCGGCCAACTCGCCGCCCAACGCGGGCGTCGCGAACATCGGCGCAGACACTATGATATAGGTCCCTCCGCCCGTTGTCCCTGAATACGCGGAGTTATCGGCAGTTACCGTACTTGGCGGTATAACCGTCACTTGCCGATAAAAATTCGCAGTCAGTGTTTTATCGCCGTCCATCCTAACCGTTACGTAATTTGTTCTACTCGACGCCGCGCCCGTCCAATTGATAAACCTATAACCGTTCTCGTGCGTCGCCAGTACGGTAACGGCCTCGCCAGCCGCGTAGGCTTCTTTGTCGGGATTACGGGTAACATATCCGCTTCCCTGCGGAAAAGCGGTTGTCGTAAGCGTGTATGTTTGTCGGATATATTGGAAATTTGCCGTCAGCACCATATCATCGTTAACGATGCCTTTAATGGTTGCTTTTGTAGAAGTCGACGTGCCCGACCACCCCGTAAATTCGTAACCGTCGTAAACCGTAGCCGTTAACATAAGCGGCTCTCCCGCGTCGTATAATGTCTTGTTCGGACTACGCGTAACATATCCGCCGTTAGCCGGATTAACGTTGACGGTAACGGAATATATTTCGGTTGCGTCGAATTTAGTTGACCGCGTAATGCTTTGCGAGCTTACAAACGTTTTATACATATTAGCGCATACGTCCGTGGCCTTAACCACGAGTTCCTCGACGGTTTCGGCGCGTACAAGTCCCGATGTCGCGACTAAATTCCCGTCTTCAGTCTCATACATTTCGACAGACAGCGTTATGTTAGTTCCGAGTTTACTTATGATCCCGCGCACTATGTAATCCGCCCCAATCTTGTTTCCAAGAACGATTACGCAGTTTTCCTCAGAGCACTCTTCCAACTTGGCGCTACCCTGCGCGTATACCGTTTCCGAGGTCATAATATTGAATTTGTCCCGCGGCAGGTTTTTAACG
>LIUJ01000314.1:6054-6251 GCA_001462255.1 Fibrobacteria bacterium GUT77
CGCGGCAGGTTTTTAACGGCCACGTTGCGAAGTTCCGCCGTTATCTGTCTCACCTCCGCTCTGTTCAGCTTGACGGACGCGCCCGATTGCTCGTCTAACTCCGTTTCAACGACAGCCACGTTCTTTACTCCGGCGACGGAGAATCCGGCAAAGAGCGTTATCAGCGCCATCGTTTTTGTTACCTTTACGGCTACCGC
>LIUJ01000315.1 GCA_001462255.1 Fibrobacteria bacterium GUT77
ACACAGATTTTGAAACTGTCTCAAGAATTTCGGCGATATGGTTTTCTTAGGCGCCCTTTTATTATTTTATTTATATAAATCTTAAAACGGGTTCAATCGGCTTAAAAGGGGTTTACACATCATACGCAATGATCGCATAAGACGTATTCGGGAGCGGCGGACTTTCGGGTTTAGCGCCGGCAGGCGGTTTGGGCGGCGGTACGTCATACGTATCTTTTTGCTTGTAACGGCCACGGCGCTTCTAACTTGGTACGCCAAGCTCGGCGTCAGTAACCCATTCGCGACGATGAAGTCCATCCGCGTCTACGGGGACGCCGAAGCGGGCGGTTACGCCGTCGCCGCCGTCGCCGCCGAGTTTCGGAAGGACACGGTCGTCGTCGGTGAGGTTGCGGTTTCGGTGGGGGCGCTCGGCGGCCCGCCCGCCGCCGACTCCCCCGGCGCGGCGGTATGGAAGGCGGCGTACCCCTTTGCCGACGACGTTGGGACAAGAGCGATATTGCTGGTCTACGGCGGGATGACCGCCATGATATGCGACACGGCGTTTTTCGCCACGCTACGCGGCGGAGGCGCAGTATCGCCGCAATTCCGCGAAAAGTTGGATATTTTGGTCGTCCCGCCGTCAGACGGGGGGGAGCTTTTGGAGGCGCGCAACCGTTTCCGTCCGCGTTTTGTGATTACGGCGCCGCCCTGCGTAAGCGCGCCGGCGCGGAATATTTTGTGCGTCCAACCGGATAAAATCGGGCGATGGAGCTGTGATTTCAGCGTAAGGGGCGGAAAATTGGGGTACGGTAGCGATCATTGGCGTTGACATTATCCGTACGCAGTTGTATAATTATTGATACGGCGGCAGTGTAATCCATATAATCTTAGGGCATCATCAAAAAGCTTGTTTTTTATAGATGATCATTATTAATTATCGACAATAAACAAGTTTCCGCGTGGTTCGCGCGTGGCGGATATTATATATATGTATTAGGATGAGCGCTGGCGGCGGGTTGCCGCCGCTACGAAAGGATAAACATTTATGATGAACATCCAAGAATTGCTGAAAAAGATGATTGATATGCGGGCTTCCGACCTGCACCTCACCAACAACTCTCCCCCGCTCTACCGAGTCGACGGTCGTTTGGCTCCGTTTTCAACGGAGAAGCTGACGCCGGACGAGGTTCAGAAGCTTGCGTACAGTATCATGAACGAGGTTCAGCGAAAGTCTTTTGAGCAGAACAAGGAAGTGGACTTTTCTTTCGGCATTCAGAATTTGGCCCGCTTCCGCGCCAACGTCTTTTTGCAGAGGGGTTGCTGTACCGCGGCGATTCGTCAGATCCCATACGTCATCAAGTCGATTGACGAGCTGGGTATGCCGCCGGTAGTCAAGTATCTCACCGAGCGTCCGAACGGATTGGTATTGGTTACCGGCCCCACGGGAAGCGGCAAGAGCACGACGCTCGCCGCGATGGTCGACAAGATCAACATGGAGCACGAGGGACACATACTAACGGTGGAAGATCCCATAGAGTTCGTGCACCAACACAAGAGGTGCATAATCAACCAACGCGAGGTAAATCAGGACACAAAGAGCTTCGCGGCCGCCCTGCGCGTGGCGCTAAGGCAAGATCCCGACGTGGTGCTCATCGGCGAAATGCGCGACCTTGAGACGATTCAGGCCGCCCTAAGCATTGCCGAGACGGGTCACTTGACGCTGGCAACCCTGCACACAAACTCCGCGGCGCAAACGATCAACCGGATAATAGACGTCTTCCCCGCCGACATGAAGGAGACGGTACGGGCGCAACTCTCCATGGTGCTTGAGGGCATTATAAGCCAAGCGCTCCTACCGCGGGTAGGCGGCGGTCGCGTGATGGCCTGCGAAATCATGGTAGCCACTATGGCCGTCCGCTCCATGATCCGCGAGGACAAAGTACACCAACTCCAAGGAATCATAGAAATCGGCCAACAACACGGCATGCAAACCATGAACAGTCAGTTAGCCCTACTGTTCAACAGACGCCTAATTACCAAAAAAGACGCTTTCGGAAGAAGCCCCGACCCGGACAGTTTAAAGAAATTAATAGGGGAACCTTGATATATTTTGATTTAGGCGACGCGAAGCGGCGTATCGGAGGTTAAAACCCCCGGTTAATAAAGTGACGTCCCTTCGGGACTTTTTAAGGAAGTTTGATTTTGATTTTAAAGAAAGGTATTATCATTATGCCCAAATTCGACTACGTAGGCGTAAGCGACGGCAAGCAGGTAAAAGGCGAGATAGAGGCGGCCAGCAAGGACGCCGCGTCGCAGATATTGCGCAAGAAGCGGATTCGCGCCACATCCATCAAGAGCAAAGGCCTCGAAATAAAGTTGCCAAAGCTCTTCAGCGGGATAAAGTTGCAGGACATTTCGCGATTCACGCGCCAGTTTTCAGCCATGGTAAGCGCCGGATTGCCGCTCGTACAGTGCCTCGACGTTTTGGGGGCGCAAACCGAAAGTCAGGAACTCGGAGCCGCCATAAAGCAGGTAAGCGCCGACATACAGGGCGGTAACAATTTGGCCGAGTCTATGGCGAAATTCCCAAAGGCGTTCAACTCCCTCTACTGCAACATGGTCGCGGCGGGCGAGCAGTCGGGTAACTTGGACGGCGTGCTTACACGCTTGGCCGAATATCAAGAAAAGGCGGACGCGTTGCGTCGCAAGATCAAAGGCGCCATGACCTATCCCGCGGTCGTCGCCGTTGTGGCCGCGGGCGCAACGGTCGCCATGCTCGCGTTCGTCATACCCACCTTCGCGCAAATGTTCATAGACATGGGCGGATCTCTGCCCGCTCCCACAAAAGTAGTTATGGCGCTCTCCGACCTCCTGCTCGCGTACTGGTGGGCGATGATTATCGTGATTGTAGGCTCACTCGTGGCGTTTCTACAATACTACAAAACCGCTCAAGGGCGAATAAATATCGACAAATTAAAGCTGAAACTGCCTGTTTTTGGGGATTTGGAACGCAAAAGTTCGGTAAGCCGGTTCGCCCAAACCCTCTCCACGCTACTATCGAGCGGCGTCTCAATCATAGAGGCGCTCACCATCACCGCCAAGACCGCCGGCAACAAAATATTGGAAATGGGCATAATGCGTACCGTAGACAAGATTCAGGGCGGTCTCTCAATCTCCGAACCGCTTCAGGAGACCGGCGTCTTCCCGCCGATGGTTATCCACATGATATCCGTGGGCGAAAAAACCGGCGACTTATCTGGAATGTTAAAAAAAGTATCCGAGTTCTACCAAGAAGAGGTTGACGCGGCCGTGGAGGCGCTGACCTCGGTGATAGAACCGATAATGATCGTTATATTGGCGGTAATCATAGGCGGCATGCTTATAGCGATGTACCTGCCGATGTTCGACATGGTGGGTATGGTCGGGTAAAATAGGAGCGATTACGTTATGGCACAGCCGGAATCGGTTATCAACTTGCTAAAAATCGCCCTCGCGGAGGATTTGGGGGAGGATGGGGACATCACCACCTCCGCCATATTCGGCGCCGACGACACGGGCGAGGCGCTTATTCGTTGCAAGCAGACGGGCGTGCTCTCCGGCATCACGCTTGCCGCGCCGCTGTTTAAACTTGTCGATACATATTTGGCTTCGCATATATCATCAGCCTCCGCCTCCTTGCCGACTACGACAGTCGAGACGTATTGCGTAGACGGCGAAATCGTGGAACCGGGCAAAGCGGTATGCCGCGTAAAGGGATCGGTTAGGTCTATCCTTGCCGGCGAGCGCACCATCCTCAACCTGATTCAGCGCCTCTCCGGTATCGCGACGCTCACGTCCGCTATGGTACGGGAACTTTCGAGCGGCGGCGGGAATACGCGACTACTCGACACGCGCAAGACCTCCCCGGGAATGCGCACGCTTGAAAAGGCGGCAGTGCGGCACGGCGGCGGCGTCAACCACCGCGTCGGTCTGTACGATATGATACTGATAAAAGATACCCACGTACGGCGCGCCGGCGGCATAACAGCAGCGCTCACAAAAGCCCTCGCGTGGCGCGGCGGCAACGCTACCCCGCGCATAGAGGTGGAAGTGCAGTCTATAGAAGAATTCGTACAAGCCTTGCAACTAAAACCCGATAGAATAATGCTCGACAACATGAGCCCGAAGGAGATAGAAATCTGCGTGGACGAACGCGACGCTTCCGGCCTCAACGTCGAACTCGAAGCCAGCGGAAACATAACGCTCGGCGTTCTCTCGGCGATAGCCGCGACAAACGTGGACTACATATCCTGCGGAGCAATCACCCACAGCGCGCCCGCGTTGGACTTTCACCTGGCGATGATATCATGAAACGCATACTATTAGACAGCGTAGACTCCACAAACCGCTACGCGAAATCCCTCGACGCCGTTCCCGACGACGAAATAACCGTCATAAGGGCGTTGCGCCAAACTCATGGCTGCGGTAGGAACGACAAAACATTCTTCTCCGACCACACCGGCGGTTTGTGGGTATCAATCATAGCGCCCATCGCCGACATCTCCGCCCACTTCGAGCACAACCGCGCCATAAGCCTCGCCATACGCACGACGCTGTCGGAATGCCTGCCTCTTGAAGACGCGCCCATATCGATAAAATGGCCCAACGACATCTATTGGGGCGAGAGAAAAATCGCCGGCATAATACTTGAAAAC
>LIUJ01000316.1:0-1119 GCA_001462255.1 Fibrobacteria bacterium GUT77
TGTAGTATATGCCATTATTAGGGAATCGGGAATAGGCTCGATCCCTACTCCCAAATTTCTTAAAAATGTACTATAATATAAGTATGAATAACTATTCACTCCTGAAAACAAAAAAAATTTGTTGCGCCGTTATGGGATTTTGTGCTTTTTTCGCTGTAACGTTTTTTGCGTGCGGGACAAAAAAAACTGTTGTTTCTGATGTGGAACCCGTTCCCGTCCAGACTGTGCCGAGCGTCCCTAAAACAGATGAACCAGTTGAGGCGTTGATCGAAGTAGTGCATGTAAGCGGTGGAATTTTTACCATGGGCTTCCCTGCCGCCAACAGAAGGTCTTTTCCCGGCGAAAATATCGCGTGGCCGCAGCATAATGTAACGCTCAGGGATTTTTACATAGGAAAATATGAAGTGACCCAGGGCCAATACATTCAAGTGATGGGCGCGAACCTAAACCCAAGCGAAAACGATAGAAATCCGGAAGACAAATCACGGGAAGGCTGGAAGAAACTCCCTGTCGAATTTGTTAATTGGTATAACACGCTGGTGTTCTGCAACAGACTCAGCATCATGGAAAAATTAAAACCAGTGTACAGTATAAACGGCAGCGTTGATCCTGATGATTGGGGAGAAGTGCCTGAAAAAAGAAGAGTTCAGGCATGGGACGTGGTGAGAATGGACAGGGATGCCAACGGTTACCGTCTGCCTACTGAGGCTGAATGGGAATATGCTGCACGGGGCGGCGCGGAATCCAGAAATTTTACTTATTCGGGAAGTAATGTCGCTGCTGATGTAGCCTGGTATGAACCCAGTAAGGATGGCCGGATTAACGGCGTTGTCCACGGAGTCGGGAACAAACAACCCAACGAGCTTGGCCTGTACGACATGAGCGGCAATGTAATGGAATGGTGCTGGGACTGGGATGGCAGTTATCCCTCATCTGCCCAGAACAATCCCACAGGACCGTCCACGGGCACTCACCGGATTATAAGGGGCGGCAGTTGGTCGACCAGGGAATCATTTTCCGTGGTCCTGTCCCGCGATAAAAACGATCCCTTCTATGCTGGCGTAAACCTCGGTTTCAGAGTAGCAAGGAATAAGTAGTCCCTCCCTTTTCAAAGTATCA
>LIUJ01000316.1:1317-1699 GCA_001462255.1 Fibrobacteria bacterium GUT77
GCTATTGATCCGCCTTGGGGAGAATGTCTTTGGCAGAATGGCCGATGCCCATACATCCGGTATTGCGGAACTGGCTGTGTATCAGGGGTATCAGACAGATATTACCAATTCGCAGGCTTCTATACAGACTGCGGAAGAACAGATACAAAGATGCAAAGAATTAGATCAAAACATTGAAGCGGTAGAATGCGAGGAAAGCAACAACGCCAAAGAGCTAGCCGTAAGGTACAACAGGCTGGGGAAATTGCTCCTTGAAGAAAGCTCCGGACATTACGCCGCTTTTTGCGCGCCATACCGCGATCAGAACGAAGCCCTGCTTACCAAGATATCGTCCCTTGGAGAACGGCTGGACGAGCTGGAGAAAAAAGAGGGCGGCAATGTT
>LIUJ01000316.1:1816-2841 GCA_001462255.1 Fibrobacteria bacterium GUT77
TTTTACATGGATTGGCAAGGGCGCACAGAGCCTTGTGCTGCGTTCTTTTATGACTAAAGCGCAGGAGAGTCTGGAACAACTGCGCCGAAACGCGGGTGAGTCTTACAGCCGGGATTACAAATTTTCTGAAGCCGGAAACTTGTCCGCGAAAAATGCAGGAATTGAAGATCTGTGCGCCGAGATTGAGGGGAAGCGGGCGCATTCCGACGCGCTCTCCTCAGACGCCGCGGTTCTGAAAGAAGAACGGCGGAAGATTAACAGCAGCTTTAGCGCGGAAGGCGGTCCTGTTAAGTATATCAACGCTATCAGGAATCATATTGCCGATGTGCAAAATGAACTTAAAGCCTTGTACCGGCGAATGGGCGCGGAATGCGCTTCGATTGACCGGAAGGACGCGGCGCAACCTGCGGTCGCGGCGCAACCTGCGTCCGCGGCGCAGCCTGCGGAGCGCAAACAGACGTTAGACTCCCTTCTGCTGCCTCAGGACAGGGAAGTTCTGGAGAATGTCTCCAGGGTTGACAGGACAATCCATGACTGTGAAGAAGAAATAAAAAAGCTGGAGGCGTCGCTCGCAATTGACAATGAAAAGGCAAAGATAGATAAACTTCGAATGATGATACAGGAAAAGCGTAATAAAATTACAAAGGCTGAACAGGACATTGCCGAATATGAAGAAGGGATAAAGGATTCCGAAGCGTTCATTCAGAAAATGCAGAATCTATTATAATAACAGGGAATATCATGGCCGCTAAAACAAAAAAAACAGGAAAACAAAGCCCCGTCAGGAGCAATGCCGTCAAGACCGTTTCCAAAGGAAACGCCGTTACCAGAGGTAACGCCGTTACCAGAGGTAACGCCGTTACCAAGGATAACGTTAATGGTGTATATGACGAGTCGAAAATTAAAACTCTTTCGTCGCTCGAGCATATACGCCTGCGTACGGGAATGTATATCGGACGGCTCGGCGACGGCTCCAACCCCGACGACGGGATTTATGTCCTGCTCAAAGAAATTATTGATAACGG
>LIUJ01000316.1:3026-3199 GCA_001462255.1 Fibrobacteria bacterium GUT77
GACGAATTTATCATGGGCAACGGCAAAAATATTGAGGTGGCGATAAAGGACGGCGCAAAGCCGGGCGCGGCTTCCGTAAAGGTGCGCGATTACGGACGGGGCATACCGCTAGGGAAACTTGTCGAATGTGTCTCGGTGATCAACACCGGCGCAAAATACAACGACGACGTGTT
>LIUJ01000317.1:0-278 GCA_001462255.1 Fibrobacteria bacterium GUT77
CGCTACATGTCATTGCGAGGAGCGTAGCGACGAAGCAATCCAGAGATGTCTAAATTAAACGTTCCTTTAATTTATACACTTCCGAGTACCCCTCTTTATTAAAAAACCTCAATGTTTTAACATTTTTTACTCAGCCCAAACTGTCTAAATTAATCCAACGTTTAAACTAGACAATATACAAACCGACTCCGTAGGATAGGACGCGCCCCGGTGGGGCGCTCTTGTCCCGCCCTCGGTCGCCCGCGCCGTTCGTTGATTCTAAGACGGGCGACCGGGAC
>LIUJ01000317.1:442-4088 GCA_001462255.1 Fibrobacteria bacterium GUT77
CCCCTACGGGTCAACATTACATCTTTATTGTTGAATAAATACCAACGTTTTTTAACGTCAATTTCACGGGACGATTACCATATCGTCCCCTACGGGTACCGCGATTTTGTAGGGGACGATGGTAATCGTCCCGTGATTGTGCCAATTAATCCAACGTTTAATTTCGACATCTCTGGATTGCTTCGTCGCTACGCGCTCCTCGCAATGACCGTCATTGCGAGCGGTAGCGAAGCAATCTCGAAGAATTACCACCTATCATTATTAAACGAACATTTAAACTAAACAATCGCCCGCTTAATTACATCAAAAACAGACCACGCGTTCTCAATTTAGGGTTTTTTGCCCGATTTTGCGGTCAAAAACCGCGTTTTCTACCTTGTTTGGGGGATTTTTTGCCCCCATAGCTCGTTTTGAGCCGTTCGGACACCCGTCAGTATGGGGCGGGATTAATCCTTACAATTTTATTTTACCATGAATTTGTGGATTGGTCAAGGACTTTTTACAAAAGATTAACATTTTTGGGTGGGCGGAGGCGGGTTTTGCCGGGTTGGGGGGCGGGGTCGTCGAATTTTGAGGCCGAGAGTGGGTTTATTATCACGGTTGGCCGTCTAACCACCCCGAAGACTTTAAGATTTTTCCGGCTGAATCCACGACTAAGCATTCTACGTCCGCCCGCGCGTTTACGAAGGCTATGACGTCTTCCGCCTCCCTGCAAAACAGGCCGGTGGATAGGATATCGGCCCGTATCGGGTCAAACGCCCGTATCGTAAGGCTTTGGTTTTTGCCGCAGGGAAAGCCGGTTGCCGGGTCGAATACGTGGTGGTAGCGGCGGCCGCCGTCCGCTACCCTTACGCGCTCGTAGTCGCCGCTCGTGAAAACGACGCCGGAGGAGAGGGGGAACGCGGCGATAAGTTCGTTGGGGTTGCGCGGATGGCGCACGCCTACGCGCCAAGGGGTGCCGTCGGGTTTGCGGCCGGACGATACTATGTCGCCGCCGGCGGAGATCAGAAAATCGTCCACGCCGTTACGCCTCGCCAACTCCGCGAGCCATTTGACTACGAATCCCTTCGCGATTCCTCCAACGTCGACGCGGGTCCCCAACATGTCGAAGTACGCGCTGTCGCCGGCGTCGTTTACGCGGAATCTTTTGTAATCGACGGATCGGAGCGCGGCAAGTACCGCGGCGGAATCGGGTATCGGGCCGCTGCCGTCGCACCGCTCGCAGAGGCCCCAAAGTTCTTTAAGCGGCAACACGGTGATATCGAATGACCCGCCGAGCGTATCGCCGTAGTCCGCGCCCGTCCGCAACATCTCTCCCAGTCGCGCCGACACGGGTAGCGCGTTCGACGTTCTAAAATTAACGGCGTTGACCTCCGACGAATCCCCCGTAGCCGAGAAGCGCGCTTCGCATTGCGCCAACAGAGAGTCGATTGAGCGCCAAAGCGGGGCGGGGTCGCGGGCTCGGGGGACGGATATCGCCGCGTCTACCATGGTGTCCATACGGAAAAAACGATGCTTACGCGTCACGCGGTCGGCACCGCCGTTTGAACAGCTCGGCACGAATAGCGCCGCCGTCAGCAATGTCGACAGGAGTATAGCCGAATCAGCGTGTCGTCGCTTCAAGCGGTCGCCTCGCCGCCGACAATAATAAACTCAAACACCGCAAACCTCCGAAGCGCTTTCGCGTTGAAGATGTTCATAAGCGGTTCGTAAGATCATCGCAACCCGACAAAACCCATCCCGCTTAGCCTACCCGACGTCTTCCGTCTTCGGTAAAAATATACTATACGGTTCCTTCGAGGGGGCAAGATAAATGATTTTTTAGCGCGCCCCTAAAATCAGCTATTTTTGCCACTTCCCGCCGCCATTATATATATTACACAATTCAAACATATCCGCAACACCGCAAAACCATATCGTCAGCAAAGGAGTGCCGTCGTCATGTCAACTTCAACATCATCCACGCCGCGGGTGGAAGCGGGCGCGGCGATACCCATAAAGCGCGCCCTGATAAGCGTTTCCGACAAAACCGGCGTTGTTGAGTTCGCCCGCGCCCTCGCCGCCCGCGGCGTGGAGATCATTTCCACCGGGGGGACGTACAAGATCCTCTCCGAGAGCGGCGTGCCGGTGACGGCCGTGGAGGTCTACACCGGGCATCCTGAGATCATGGACGGGCGTGTGAAGACGCTACATCCCAAGGTGCACGGCGGAATATTGGCCGTTAGGGACAACCCCGCCCACATTAGGGAGATGGGCGAGTGCGGGATAGGCGCCATCGACATGGTGGCGGTAAACCTGTATCCGTTTGAGAAGACGGTCGCCGGCGGGGCCGGGATTGACGAATGCGTTGAAAACATCGACATCGGCGGGCCGGCCATGGTGCGCAGCGCGGCCAAGAACCACGCCTTTGTAACGGTGGTGGTGGATCCGGCGGACTACGCGCCTATAGAGCGGGAGTTGTCGGAGAGCGGCGGGGCGATAGCGCTTCCGACCCGTATGCGTCTCGCGGTCAAGGCTTTCCGCCACACCTCGGCCTACGACGCGGCGATAAACGCCTACCTGTCAAAAATTTATTCGGATGAGGATGTGCTACAATTATATTATGGGAGTGGGGAAGTTTTGCGTTACGGCGAGAACCCCCACCAGTCGGCGGTGTTTTATAAGGGGATGGGCGCGACCGAGGCGTCTATGGCCACGGCGGAGGCGCTTGGCGGCAAGGAGCTCTCTTACAATAATATAGTAGACGGCGACGCCGCGCTTGAGGCGGTCAAAGAGCTTGCCGGCGTTCCCGGAGCGGCTGTAGTCAAGCACAACAACCCCTGCGGTTACGCCACCGGCTCCGCGCTTGACCGGGCGCTTGAGGCGGCGTGGTCGGGCGATACGGTGTCTGCCTACGGTAGCGTGATAGCCGTTACGCAAAGAGTTGACATCGCCGCCGCCAAGGCGCTTGCCGGGCGTTTCGTGGAGGTGCTTATAGCCCCCCAATTCGACGCCGACGCGTTGGATTACCTAAAACAGAAGAGTTCGGCGTTGCGTCTGTTGAGGGTAGGCGACATAACTTTGGCGTCGGGAGAGAGGCGTGCGTACAAGCACGTAACGGGCGGAATGCTGGCGCAAGACCGCGACGCCGCGCTTATGGAAAAATGGGAGGTAGTGACTAAATCCCCCTTCCCGGAGAACAAAAAGGAGTTGGCGTTATTCGCCTGCAAAGCCTGCAAACACATAAAATCAAACGCGATAGTCTTGGCGCAGGAGTACGAGCCCGGACAATATCGCTTAGTAGGAATGGGCGCCGGCCAGCCCAACAGAATAGATTCGCTAAAAAAGTTGGCCGCGACCAAAGCGGAAGAGAACATAAAAACCGATTACGAAAAACGCAACGAGTCAATACCAAATGGAATATTACCTGAGTTCGGCGATTTGGTTATGGTCTCCGAGGCCTTTTTCCCTTTCGCCGACTCAATAGACACGGCAAACGAGTTAGGCCTACGCTACATAGTCCAACCCGGCGGCTCAAAGCGAGACGGGGAGGTAATAGAAGCGTGCGACAAATACGGCATAGCAATGGCGTTTACGGGAATGCGACACTTTAAGCACTAGTATTCCGCGAAGCGACATTTGACTTTGATTTTTATTATTTGACTTT